>JAQVOO010000076.1 GCA_028702575.1 Sphaerochaetaceae bacterium | reverse complement strand
AATCCTATCTTCAAAATCTTTGGGATTATAGGATTTTTCGAGCTCAACAGCATGCATGGATGGCCTCCTGATTATACTACAGCGATGTGACCCATACTAACAAAATCGAAACGTTCTGACAACAGGAGCTACTTCAAACACTACCTTAATTGCAAAGTCTTGAATGGTACTTTAGGGAGTATTTGCTCGTAATATTTGAGGTTTTGCTGATTGTTATGGAGCCACAAAATTCCAGTTTTCAGGGGTTATGGCATCAAGATACGGTTTCACAATCAAACGCAACTGATTTAGATTGTAAAATTTGAGTTCATTTTCATTAGCCATTTGTTTCAAAGCTGAGTTTTCTTGACGCTCATTTGCAATTTTCTCAATAATCGAATCAGGGCTACCTAAGCTTTCCGTTGTAATAGATGCTACAATCTCCCTACCAGGATAGAAATCATCCCAGAAGGTTGTTTCATCTATTATCTTGGTTACTGCTAAACGATACCGCCCCTCGTCATCGAGAATGCTATCTTCTATTTCTTTCCCCATCATCCGGTCGAAGTTTTCGAAATCTAGTTCTTCTGTAAATTTGCTGGCAACAAAAGTTTCTAAGACGAATACTTGAGGCTTGTCACTTTTCCCCTCAGGGGTAATGGTAAAGCGAATATCTACCGGAAGGTCTTCTTCCGTACTTTTGGGCATGAAGAGGCTAAATTGGTATTCTCCAGCACTGACACCACTGACAAAGAAGAACCCACTTTCATCGGTAAACAAGTAGAGCGTTTCATCTAAAACTAAAACTTCTTCTCCGTTTTCGTCAATTTCGACACGCGCAAGATCGGTAGTATAACGCGAATATGGGGCTGTTGGAGAACGGAGTAACGTTCCCACCACTGAATAGGTCATATCAGATATGATGCGAACCGCATACCCTTGGCGAGGTCGTGGGAGGAAATCATAGATGAAAGAACCGCTATTACTAAGCGAGGAGTCCCCCACTTCATAAACAACTACGTTATTCCTTTGGTGCGTAGTAATACCGGTATAGGTACTAACACCGAATAAAGAAGGTAGAGCTTCTGGGGCGCTAGTCATAGTTTTAGTAACTGCAATAGCACTACCTTTCATTGCTCCAGCGGGTTTAACTAAGAGGAAGTTTTCTCCGATTGTTCGAGTTATTCCGAACATCCCTCCAGCATACGCAAAAGCTGTATTAAAGGCTATGCTCGTTGAGAAGCGGGTAAAGCGATCCGAGTACTGTTGGCGCAATGAGAGCCCGTAAGCCGAAGCACTATGGCTCCAGGAGATACTTCCCTGATGGTTTAAGAGATCGGTGAAGTTGATATTGTTTACAGAGAATTGCATATTATCTTTTTGTGAACCTAAGGGCCTCCATGAGGCATTTACGTAGGTGGAAGTTTGTAAGTCAGAGGAAGCTGAGACGTTCAGATTAGGAGTAAAGGTATAATTCAAACCGATCTGCCCCCGCACAATAGGTTGCACCACAGTCGCTGTGGTATAGAGCGTCATCGAACCGTTAACTGACATGTTAGGGATAAGTGGAACACCAACACTGGCAGTTACGCGCCACGTCGGATTGTTGTTTTTAGAGTTCCAGAGGAGTCCACCGCTAAGCGAATAGCGTAGGAAATCTGCAATGCCTGCGGCATAGGAGGTATTTAATTCTACAGTGTTCCCTGCAGTTGCAGTAGCTGTCGGGCTAATATCGGCTCTAGTGCTATACTCTTGAGTAGTATAACCTACCGAGAAATCAAAAGACCCAAAAGGAGATTCATCTTTGCCTGCCACCCTATAACTGAGTCGACTAGAAAAGCCTAACGCTAAAGGATTGCTATAGCTAAAGCCTAATAAGGCATCAATAGAACCCCACGGGGTAGCAAACAAACTAGAAAGTCCCAGCGTTATTGCTGATGGACTGAAAGCCAAATTATAGCTTGAGGTGATAGTGTCGGTGAGCCCTAATTGCTGTTCAGCTCTAAATATGGTTTGCCCAATATTGTAATCGGGAAAAGAGAGGCTCAGTGTATAAAGGGTGTCGCCACGGGCAAGAAGACGAGAATCGTAACCAAGGAGAAAATCGTATTCTTGTATCTGTGTGGGATCAGCCAACGATGTAACTACCACTTGTGCG
This sequence comes from Sphaerochaetaceae bacterium, assembly GCA_028702575.1. Lineage (GTDB taxonomy): Bacteria > Spirochaetota > Spirochaetia > Sphaerochaetales > Sphaerochaetaceae > JAQVOO01. The sequence goes on along the minus strand of JAQVOO010000076.1, from coordinate 7,581 downwards.
TTATTGGCACCTTGGGTAAAGGCAAAATCGCGTAGCTTATACACACCAGCTTGTAATTCTCGTCGGTACACGCTGCGCTGATTTATAAAAACTTCCACAGTAGAAGGTTCTTCTAAAGTAACCGAATATTCGTACTGATGGTTTTTGGGCTTCACATCACCATAGTTATATCGTTTCTCTAGGGCAATTCCGATAGAATCTGTAGAATATCCTAGATAATCATTTACATTACCAAAGGTTAAACGTTGACTCGTCTCTTTAAAATCGTAAAACCCTTGGATCCCATGAAAAGAGATGTAGTCTTTTATATCGCTAGACCAAGGATCCGTTAAACTTGCATTGTAAGCCTGTCCAGGGTGAATACTATAAGAGAAGTCAAAAGCAATATCAAAAAGAGAGATTGAATTACGGGATTGCATACTAAACAACGAAACAGGTGAGATTTTCCAGTTGTTAGCTTGCGACATATCTATTAAGGAGAACATCGAAACATTGCCAAACCAAGAAAACCAAGATGGGTTGATAAATTCACTACCACTCATGCTATAGGCGCTGTAACGGGTTAGATTCCCTTTATTAATTGAAAGAAGCCGCACTGGCATCATCCATGAAGGGAAATACATTCTCAACTCAAATGTCTGGTAATCAAACCAAGCTTCAATGCCTTGGTTATTTAGATCGTCTAAAGTAAAATTCTTTTTAGTGGTTCCAAAGAACTCTTTTTCAAACGAATCTGTGAGTAATTCAGAAATAAGTCCCCGAAATTCCAAAACAGAAATAAAAAGAGTCTCGTCAGTAAATGTTACATTTATATCGGTTAGGTATTCATCGTTAACAAAAAGAGGAACATAATAGGAGTCGTTTTGAAATATTGAGTAGTCTTCCTCACCGGCAATGTAGAAATCTGCCCAATCATCTTCTACAGATGTAAAAACTGGTGCCGCCACTTCTTTAGTGGCAACTTCACTAGTTTCAACAACTTTTTCTTGACTGGGTGTTTCTATAACTGGTTCACTGGCAACTACCACCGGTTCAACTTGCACCTCCTCTCTCGTAGGCTCTTCAAGTTCCACTTCTGCACTAATCTCAGGAGCGGTTACTGTAATAATAGGTTCCTGAATAGGCTCAATTTCAACGGGTGGTTGTGGTTCCTGATCGACACGATCTGGAATCACGGTTAGTTGCTGAGGCGTGCTGGTGACTTCATCTGCGATCTCTGTAACAGGTGCCGACGTAGGGCTAACTTCGGATTTTGAGCGGAAAGAAAAGTAGGCCTGTAAGGTGATCATTTGTATTAACACAACAACTAGAATAGTAATCACTCGCCACTTAACTGTCCCCATTATATTTAATTTCCCTTATTCGGCGGATTAGTTTTCGTATGTAATTTTTGCTGTGAATACCTTTTCTGCATCCTTTAGGTTTGTGGGAAATTGCATGTTCTGAGGCCAAGCGACCTGCACTATTGCGGTTTTCCCTGCTAAAAGGTTTAGCCCATTGACGAATCCTAGCGCAGCCCCCTCGTATACTACGCTTTGTCGTGTTTGATTGTTTATGACTTCTACTTTGACGCCATTGAGAATCTGGTGGATAGTTCCTGTATTAGAGACGGTAAGACTCATTACTTGGCGACCTTCAGCTGTTACGGTAGGTTTAGCTTGTTCAACTTGCACTTTTACTACATCCCTTGCAGGGCTAATGTACAAACTAGTGGTATAAACATAGAGGAAATTAAACATACTCTGACCTTCAGTAGCACGTCCTTGCGAATAGGGAATTTGCTCAGCTCTGAGGCGGAAAGCGAGTTCAGTGGGCACTGTACGTGGTCCGCGGTATTGCACTCTTACAATTTGTGAACTTTGTGGCCGTAGAATTACTTTACTCGGCACAATAGAAAAGTAAGCAGTTGCATTCTCATTTTTCTCACGACCTGCAGTGTCTATATCGCGGGTCAGAGCCGAAATCTCCACAGCGATGCTATCGTCTGAGTCATTCACAATTGTGTAAGTTTTTGTACTATTTGCCCCAGAAGGCGCAAATGTTTGCTCCAATGGTGAAAATTGGAAGGCAAAAATTGGTGTAATTACACACACAGACAACAGCAAAACAAGTATTAATATTTTTCTTCTTTTCATGTATTGCATCATACCATCCAAACATACTGAGTGCAAAGGTCTTTTTATCTCAACTTCATACGATTTCATGCGACACCTCGTCCATTAAATAAAGATTAGCCTCTTTATGCCTTACATCCTCCAGAATTTCAATAGAGTAACACTATGCTGAAAGATAAGGATAATATAAAGGATTATCATACTTGTGTCAATTGTGATGAGTAATATCTTTTAAAGAAATATATTTATTTATATTTAACTATTCTTTCCTTTTCTGTATATAAAGTTATTATTTTAATTTACTTTTAATCTTGTGTCATATTATGCTAAATCAAAAATAACTATAAAAACAGGATTTGTTGACACTCTCATTCTATCCATGCTATGTTTTGCCTCGTGTGGAAAAACACAGACGGGCTGTAGCGCAGGGGTTTAGCGTACTTGTCTGGGGGACAAGGGGTCGGCGGTTCAAATCCGCCCAGCCCGAAAATTTCTAAACAATTACCTCTTAATAATTAGATTGGTTCACTGTATTTTTTTATCAAAAAGGCATCAAAGATCAGAACCAATCCCATTTGTCTTGGAAATTACTATCTATATTTTCCACCCAATAACCTCTCATGTTCAAGGTTTATTTTCATCATAAGCCAAGACCTCCAGCTGCTCCTGTTATGAGGATGTGTTTTATAAAAAGAGCTATTGAAGCTGATATCATGGTAATGAGAATCTAAAGAAATTCTTCAATTGGTGCGATTGTCAAAAAAACTCACCCATCATTGAGATATCTTTCCTATAAAAACAGATCAATTTTCTCGGTAACCCATTGAGGGTATCTCTAGAGAGATAATCTGTTACTATAGGTATAATAGAGCTAGGTCTTGCAATTATGTTAACTAAAATAAGTATTAAGTAACATAATTCTATAACCGAATTGGAGATTGAATGAATTGTAAAATTTGCCATGAAAAGACTAAAAACATCATCCACCCCAACAACGAGGTGTACCACTACTGCCCTACCTGTGAATTTATTTTACAGGATCCAGTTTTTCATCCCAGTGATGACGAAGCTTTTAAAGAATACTCTTTGCATGAAAATTTTATCTCAGATCCCAATTATATTGCTTTTTTCAGAAGATTTTTGGAACATGCCGTTTTCCCCTTTGCTTCAGAGGGTAAAAGGGCCTTAGATTTTGGCAGCGGACCTGAGCCTGTCTTGGCAACGTTCCTAGAAGCTTCCTATGACTATCAGGTGGACATCTACGATCTCTTTTTCAGTCCGGAAAAAGTCTACACAAATAAAGAGTATGACCTTATTACTTGTACTGAGGTCATAGAGCACATAGGTGACCCTCTTACTATTTTCCAACTCTTTTCATCCTTGTTAGCTCCAGGAGGAATTCTTTCTATTATGACACTCCTTCACCCCAATGATGAAGAACAATTTCTCTCGTGGTACTACATCCGAGAAAAAAGCCATATCAGTTTCTATTCTTTGGTAACATTGGAATACCTAGCTTCAGCAAGTGGCCTGACGCTGCTTTATAGTGATAAAGTGCGTTATGCTAGCTTTGCTAAACAAGACGATAGTTACCACTAGAAACCTACCGTAACGATGAGAGAGTTAGAAAATAGTATTTCCTGCTCTTCTTAAAAGCACCTAGGATGGGTTTTTCTTAGCCAAATACCCCCTCCAACTAAACAAACTGCATATTTATGCAATATTTTTGCAATTTATTGTGCTTTTACTCTTGCCTCCTTGTTTTGCAACCGGTAATCTGAACCAATACATTTATTTTTGTTGGGAGAATTGTACTCATGAACAGCTATCAACTCGTTACGACTTTGGCCTTCGCTCTCTATTTAGGCCTTATGCTTGCCATTGGGTTTACCACCTTTAAAAAAACAAAATCTACCAGTGACTACTTCCTAGGAGGCCGCTCTATCGGCCCCTGGTTCACCGCTCTCAGTGCTGAAGCTAGTGACATGTCCGGTTGGTTATTAATGGGACTTCCCGGCCTTGCTTACTTTACTGGACTCCAAGAAGCATTCTGGACTGCAGTAGGGCTATTGGTCGGAACCTACCTTAATTGGTTATTAGTTGCCAAAAGGATGCGCAAGTATTCCATTCATGCCAAAGATTCAATCACTATTCCTGAATTTCTTACCAATCGGTTCCACGACACCAGCAAAATTTTACAAACTATTAGCTCAATCATCATTCTGATGTTCTTCATTGTTTATACTGCCAGTGGTTTTTTGGCCTCGGCAAAACTTTTTACTTCAGTTTTTGGAATGAACTATTATGTAGCGCTTTTCTTAGGAGTGGTCGTCATCCTCGGTTACACTCTCTTGGGTGGTTACCTAGCTGTTGTTACAACCGATTTTCTACAAGGAACCTTGATGTTTTTTGCTTTGGTTGCTACTGGACTGATCGCCGTTTTTGCCATCGGTGGACCAGCTCACACCATTGAACAACTCAGTCAATTTGGTCAACACTTTATTAACCCGTTTGTTACCCCGCCAGGAACTACCTACGGGATCCTCGAAATCATCAGCGCCCTTGCTTGGGGACTTGGTTATTTCGGCATGCCCCATATTCTCATCCGATTCATGTCTATACGAAGCAATCATGAAGTCAAATCGAGCCGTAGGATTGCCATGATCTGGGTTACCATTGCTTTAGCAGCAGCTCTTGTAATTGGCGTAGTTGGCAAAATTTTCTTACTGCCTTTAGCCTATGACTCTCAGGGGGCGGCAGAAGCCGTATTCATTGCTAGTATGCAAAAAATCTTTCCGACCTTCATAGCTGGGTTTTTCCTTTGCGCTATTCTTGCCGCAAGTATGAGTACTGCAGACAGCCAGTTGTTAGTGGCCTCTTCAGCATTCTCTAAGGATGTCTATAAAGCAGTCCTCCGTAAGGATGCCTCTGACAAAGAGACCCTACTGGTTAGCAGACTCACAGTTGGCGTTATCACAATTATCGCAATCTTTTTGGCAATGGACCCAAGTTCTTCTATTTTCGATATCGTGAGCTATGCATGGGCCGGATTTGGAGCAACTTTCGGGCCAGTCATCCTTGCAGCGCTCTTTTGGAGACGTGCCAGCCGGAATGGCGCCTTGGCAGCTATGCTCGGTGGAGGGATCACTGTTATTGTCTGGAAACAACTCTCGGGAGGTATTTTTGATATCTACGAAATCCTCCCCGGCTTTATTGTTGCAACCTTGTGCATGATTATCTTCAGCTTGCTTGAAAAGAACCCTGATGAAGCAGTTTTTAAGGAATTCGATGCTTTCATGGCAATAGAGGACTAACATTTCGCTACCGGGGGCTACTCCCCCAATCCACTTAAACTTTTTGTACTTTTTTCAGGTCGGGGCGAATTTTCGCCCATTAATACTTATTCTTTTTTAACAATCCGATAGTAAGTGTAGATATCTCCATTTGGCTTGGCGATTAACCCCAACAACCTAAAAAGAGAGTTATTCGATGGTAGGATTGTACAGATAAGCTAATTTTTCCTCTTACCATATTGGAGGAACGATATGGTCTATCATTATTCAGACAAAGTATGACTTTCTAACTATTGGGAAAACTAATTGGGCCTTGGTATTATTATGGTCAAACATCGTAGGTTTCCTACCAGATTCCCAAGAAAAATAAAAGACCACTGAATTTTTCATCTCCAATGGTCTTTGTTATGACTACCCTATTAAAGTAGCATCCTCCACAGGATGAGCTATTTCTCTAGCGGTTAACGTAAAATAAAATACCAAGAGCTGCTCCAAAATCAGGTTCTACAGAAGAAGATCTAATTTGGATACCCGGTGCTAATTTAAAGAATACTTCAATAGGCGCATTCATGAAAAAATAGGATAATCCAAAGGGCACATTGATTGAAAAACTATGGAATTCGTCACTAAAGTAAGCGGCACCAGTAACTCCAACATTTATATAAAATGGGAGCCTGTCAATATTAAAACGAGATAAATCATATTGAACACCTGCTTCAACAGCAACATGATTATTAAAATTATACCCTACGGTACCTACAATTCTAAAATCCCCCATTCCGTATTTGAAAGCTCCTCCCGCAACAGGGTATCCTGCACTTAGTCCAATTCCAAAACCATCTGCCCTATCGTACTTTGCAGCTGATAAAGCAAACACACTACACGCAACGAGAATAATTACCAATAAAGTTTTTTTCATATCTTTTCCTTTGGGGAGCTCCTCCCCTGTATTATCTAGTTGACGACGCTGAGTGTACCATTCACTCAACGTCATCAAATCCAGCAAACTACGCACGGGTGGCTTTACAACCAGGTGCTTTATAGCGCGACATCAGTTACGGTAGCTTGATCAAGCGCAATTTGCGTCTGAGCTAGCAATTTTCCATTGATAGAGGCACCGGTATTCATCGTAATTTGTTTTATACTTAAGACAATCCCCTCAAAGTGCGATCCGGTTCCCATGGTCACATCTTCTCCAGCGACTTGCCAAACGATATTCTTCGCATGAGCACCACCAGAGAGGGTTACTTTTAGATTAGCATCTATGCTTAAATTGTTATCTATCTGGAAAATCCAAGTATCGTTCGCTCCACCATTGATCGTGACATCAGATCCGGTGATGGTAACAGAACTAGTCCATTTGTAGAGTCCAGGAGCGAGGGTCTGACCACCAATTTCGCCAGCACCATGATTGAGAATATCAGGAGTTATCCGACTTGCTGCATCATTATATGCTAATAACATATCTTCAACCGCTGTTGTCAAATTAGAAGACGTTGGAGGTGACATGTCTGCAGCATAGAGAAACCCAGTTACTTGTGGGGATGTCGCATATCCGGTTGCATCCGTTTGTGAGAATCCGGTCAGATAGGATTTTGCAGCTGGACTCAGACCAACATCACCTGTAATAACAGACGCAGGAATTGTCGAAATTGCAGTTTTTGCTAACATAACATAATTGCCTGCAGTTCCCAGAAGAACCGGATCAGGACCAATACCCTCAGCCGTTGTGGTAAAACTCCACACTTTGTTTTCAACCATTTCAATATTCGTATTGGTTTTCACTCCTGTTGTTACAGTTGCCTGATATTCTGTCGAATATTCGAGAATTGCCGAAGGTGCAAAAATCGCTTTCTTGTTAGGCTCGTCATACGTGACGGCCCCGTCAAGGTCAACACCACCCTTACTCACTGTAAAAGTACTCGTAGTAATGGTTGTAGCATCCATAGCTTCGTCAAAAGTTGCGGTAATAGTACCATTAACATTAGCACCAGTAGAAACATTGTTAGGGGTGGTTGTAACTATTTTAGGTGGACCTAGCGTAACAATCCCAGCTTCACATCCTATAAACGAAACAGCAATTGCGATAATTGCTATCATCAATATTAGATATTTTCTCATATTTTTTCTTTTTCTCATTTGAATCCTCCGGATTCCTATATACGGTGTACGAA
>JAQVOO010000075.1 GCA_028702575.1 Sphaerochaetaceae bacterium | reverse complement strand
ACCAATAGCAGAAATCATTATAAAAAGAATACCAAGAAATTGTTGATTGCGCCTAATAACCAATGTGTTTTCCATATACGACCCTATTATTTACTAAAATTTAATTATGCAAAGAGGAGTGTTGTTACCCACTCCTCTTTGACAACGCTTCATAAAAAGATCAATACTTTTTAATTAATGATTAATCCCTTTTGATTTCATTTACCATAATTTCAAACCAAACGTAGAAAACAGTCTTTCCAGGTTTAGCAACTAAGCTATGATCTGGTCCGGCGGGAACAAATGACCAATCACCTTCGTAGTGCTCAAAGCTCTCATCTTCAATGGAGAGAGTGAAATCTGACCCAGGCAGTGCATAGTTCCGCTGGTGGACTTTGGGGTGGCGCTTCTCAATGGTTCCTTCTCCCTCAGCTTTTACAACACCGAAAAGAACTCTGGCCAAAGTACCGCTATGGACGATAGACCACGAGCGGGTATTAGGACCTTTACAATCTTGATCATACTCTTCAGCTTCACTGAGTCTCTTAAACTTAGGGAGAACAATGTGAGTATTTTCGTAAGCAGCTTTATCAGATTCTAGCATATCGACTAAGACCATCATGTATTCGAGATCGGTGGCAGCATAAATAGTGTAAGCTTCGTTATCGAAATCGGGGATGAAGAAACTAATTTCATCAATGTTCCAGGATTTCTTAGGACCTGTGATATAGCCAGTACCATGTGAAAACATGAATATAACTATTTTGTCCTCGTATCTTTCAGGTGTAACTGTATGTCCAGCCTGCAAGATACATTTGTAACTCTTAACAATTGGCATCATCCCTGGTAGCCATTCTACCTGTCCATATCCATTTTTAAATTCTTTTGGCCCTTCAGACCGTCGTGCAATATCAATTGCCATATGCGCTCCTCCTAGAGATTTATACTATAGAAAATTATAGTTTTTAAACTTTCTCTTGTATCATAGCATCAACTTTGCAATAATACAATATTGAAATAAGATTTCATTAGAAAAATTTAAAAAGGGTGCAAGTGACCGGATATTCTTTTCAATTACACCCCAATTCTGTTATAATGAATATCCATTTCAATAAAAATTATAATTTCATTTTATGAAAATTGCATTTTATAATGAGGAGATATTTATGACAAGTAGAGAGCGAGTATTAGCTGCCTGTAACCACACCCAACCGGATCGTGTACCTGTCGACCATTGGTTTCGTGACGACGTATGTCGAAACTTTTGTGCCTATCTAGGAGTAGAAACCAAAGAAGAACTGTTGCAATTGCTAGGCATCGATATGCGTGCCTTAGGAGTGCAAACTCACAATCCCATCTTCATGGCCAGAGTCAATGGCATTTTAGGTGATGCGGTGGAACAAACCGGATTGCCCTTTATTTTTTATGAAGATGGTAGCTTTGAGGATGAATGGGGAGTTTTGCGAAAGAATGGATCAGACGGACTCTATACTGAATGGAAAGATGGCCCCTTCGTAAAAACTCCCGATCTAGATCTCTTTCCCTGGCCTTCTGTAGATATCGTCGAATCACAGGAATCTGTTTCACAACGTGTAGAGGCGATACGGGCCCAAGGTGATGTTGCTATCCGTGGTTCCATCTCTAACCCCTTTAAAGATGCTTGGCAAATGCGCGGGATGGAAAACCTGCTGTGTGACATGCTCATCGATCCAGACTTTGCTGTAGGTTTAATCGAGAAGGTTTCAACCTACCTTCAAGAGAAAGCGATCCGCTTAGTTCGTGCGGGGGTCGACATGTTGGGCATAGTTGGTGACTTAGCTACCCAGACATCACTTCTTTTTTCAGTTGAACTTTGGCGCGATATTATTCGCCCGAGCATCGATAAAATTATTGCAAGCGCTCGTGAAATTAATCCTGAGATTATCCTCTTCTTTCATAGCGATGGGAATCTAGATCAGATTATGGAAGAGTTAATTGACACCGGTTTTACCGTTATTAACCCCATTCAACCCGAGTGTATGGATCTGTATAAAACCAAAGATCGCTTTGGCCACACAATTACTCTCCATGGAACCATCTCGATTCAGGAACTTTTACCGTTTGGCAGTGTGGATGATATTCACCGCGAAGTCGGTAAGATAGTTGACTATTGTGGCAAAGATGGAGGCTTAATTATTAGTCCTTCGAATTTAATTCAGAACGATACCCCCATGGAAAATATTCTGGCTTTATATGAAGCAGCCACGGGGCAGAAACTAGGCTGATAACTGATTTTTTGTGGGTGGTGTGATTCTTTTTTTCCACCACCCCGAAAGATAGTAACCATTCGAAAAGAGCATAGCCACTATCCACCCACTCGGTATGCTTAACCAAATGCCTAAGGCCCCCAAGCGAGCAGAGAGGAAGAAGGCTAGAGGAACACGAATAACCCACATTGCCACTAAGGTAGAAATTAACAAAATGACGGTATCCCCACATCCCACAGCTACTCCCTGAACAACTTCTTGTAAGGAGTAAATTATATAAAACAAACTGACATAGTGTAGATATTGAATACCAATACGAATGACCTCGTCATCGCTGGTGAACAACCTCAGACCTGCTTCAGCGCCCAAGAAGACAAAAGCCGTCATCAGTAGCGAAAATACTATGCCAATAGTTGTACTAACTCGGACCCCTGCTTTAATTCTAGAGGCATCTCCTGCTCCTACATTTTGCCCAACATAGGTTGAAAGACTGTGCGAAAGGCTGAGCAAAGGCAACTGAATAAAGGCATCAATACGGGCGGCGATTGAGTAGGCTGCTATAGTAGCAGTACCATACGAGTTAATAATAGCGGTTATAAAAACAAAACCAGCCCAATATAATGAACCTTTTATCCCAGAGGGAATACCAATACTCAAACAACGTTTGAGTAAGTGAGGACTGAACATCGATTTGCGAATTTTACTGTGAAATTCTTTATGTTCCTTTTTAAAAAAGTAAAGAGAACAGGCAAAGGCTACCCCCTGTGAGATTATCGTGGCTAAAGCCGTCCCCCAAACTTCAGTCTTAAAGACTAACAGGAATATTAAATCCAAAATTATATTCAAAATAATGGAAAGGACCAATAAGAATAGTGGCTTTTTAGCATTGCCAATCCCACGAAAAACGGCATTGGCCACATTGTAACCAATCATACATGACGAACCAAGGAATGTAATGCGTAAATATTTGGTGGCATTGTCTAGTATTTCGAGGGGCGTGTTGGTTATAAGAAGGAACTGTTTAGCAAAAATGGTTCCAATTATAGAAATTACAATGGCGTAGGGGATGAAAAACCAGTAGGTTGTCACAATTGTTTTTTTTACATTCTCAGTGTCATGGGCCCCAAAGAACTGTGAAACTAAAACTGAAACCCCTAAGGTCGTCCCGATGGCAACAGCAATAGAGAGGTTGGTAATTGGAGCGGTCGCTCCAATTGCTGCTAACGCTTGCTTGCCTAATATATTTCCTACAATCAAAGAGTCGGTAATTTGATAGAGTTGTTGTAAAATATTTCCTAATAGGAGGGGGAGGGCAAAGAGAAGAAGCGGTTTAACGATAGGTCCTTTGGTAAAGTCCATGGTTTGTTTTTTAGCAGGTTTCACTCTAGATACTCACTTGTATATTGAAATTATATTTCATTATAAGCGTATATGAGAAGATTACAACTGCTAATGGGGACTTGTATAGAAAAACATTAACTGATTATATGAGAAAATCGGAATAAATTTTTATTGCAACACAGCGCAATCTGTGATACACAATGAGTAAGGATACAAAAGACCCGACAGGAAGTTGCTAATTGCCCATCAAGTAATTACTAATTGGATAAGGACTTATTGTTAATTCTCTATAAGGTTGAAAATAGGATAGTAAAAATATGGATGAATATTATAACCCAAGTGAAAACCATGCTGAAGATTTGTCAGATTTGGCAACAAATTCGACCTATCGGACCCTAAATATTTTAAAGGCACTGGCCTATCACAAAGAAGCGACCTTAGAGGAATTAGCTCCATTTGTTGACCTCTCTCGCCCTACATTATTTCGTTTTTTGGTCGTTCTGCAACGGATGGGCTATGTGGCAAAAAATAAAGATAACCGTTATTCATTGACCCCAATGCTCTTTGCCATCGCATCGCGTAGCATTGAAGACGTTGAATTAAATCGGATAGCAAAACCATTTTTAGAAGATATGTGCTTCGATACCGGAGAAACTAGCTTACTGGGGATTTTGAACGACGACGCAGTGCTCTATCTGACTAAAGTAGAGTCTAAATATAATGTGCGCTTCCATGAGCGATTGGGGAAAATGACCCCCCTCTACTGTACTGCGCTGGGTAAAGTATTACTGGCAGGAATGTCAGACGAAGAGTTGTACGATTATTTAGCGAAAGAGAAACTCATACCCTATACTAACAATACGATAGTTGATCCAATTAAACTTAAAGAACATATTAAGCTGACACGAGAGCGTGGTTATAGTGAGGTCCTTTCGGAGTACGAACAAGATATTCATGCGTTGGGCTGCCCCGTCTTTGATCATGATGTAAAAGTTATTGCTGCCGTTGGTATTAACTGGCCCCTCTTTCGAGAAACGCCCGATAAGTTTGAAACATGTCTGGCTCGCCTCAAATCAGTAGCCCGCACTATCTCGATTCTGATGGGTTATAATGAATAACGGTTAACCTAAAAATACATTTCTCTAAAATATTATTTTATTAAATCTATTCTTGCTCAATTATTTTATCAATGGTTTTTTCATTATATCGATTTAATGAGAATTATAATAATTAGATTATATTTAACTAATTATCTTTATAATAATAAATTAAACATCATATTTATAGCATAATAATGTCAAGTAAGTGTTATTTAAACTATAAAATAAGATTTTAAAGTTATCTAAAAAGTAATATAAAAGAAAAGATATTTTAATTTTAGGTTGACAGGTACCCTTTCACATGTTTAACTACTTAGGAGGTTTGGTTCGTGGGGTAGATTTCATGAACACAGCCCCAAAATAGCTTGCAGAGCGCAAGTCAAAAAATTTACGAGGGGGAATTATGCGTAAAAAATTATTGTTTCTGTTACTGATTGTCGCAATAATGGTAACACCATTGTTTGCTGGCGGCGACAGCGAAAAAGCTGGCAGTAAAGAAGTGAAGCTGACTTTATGGAACAGTTCACAAACGATGGTAGAGTGGTATGACGAAGTTGTTACACCTGCTTTCAAAGAAATGTATCCTGAGGTCACCGATGTTGAAGTTCTTTATCTTCCTATTCAAGACTTCGTGAAAAAGCTTGCTGTTGCATTGCCTTCTGGCGATGTTCCAGATATTATGGAAATTGAAGATTCTTGGGCAACACCTTATCTTACAGCTGGTTATTTTGATCCAAACACACCAGAATTGAACCGCATTCTTGACCAGATGCGCCCAGAGTTAAAGAACACCGTTACCTACAAAGGTAAAACCTATGGCGTTCCTGTAGCACCATTCCACGAACTCTTTTTCTACAACTTAGATATGATGGCTGAAGCTGGTATTACCGAAATTCCTGATACCATGGACGAAGTTATTCAAGCAGCAGTGAAAATGACCAAACGTGATGCAACTGGTAAAATCGAACGCAGTGGTTTCAGCATGCGCCTTGGTGGTAACCCATCCGGTACATCACAGAAATTCTGGGTACTTGGACTTCTACCTAATGGTGTCGATATTTGGGAAGAGAGTAAGACTCAACCAGGTAAATACCATGCAGGATTTGACAACGAAGGTGGCTACAATGCCTTAAAGATGTATCTCGAAATGTTGTACAAATACGAAGTTGATGATTTTGCAAGCATGAAAGATACGGAAGCTTTCGCTAAAGAGCGCACAGCTATTAACATGCGTGAGCCCAGTGCTGCTGTTTCAATTGAGCGTCAAGGACCAAACGTGAACTGGGTCGCCGCACCAATGCCGGTTGGCAATGTGCGCAGAGCTACCTTCCTGATCACACTTAACTTGTATGTTCCTAAAGATAGCCCAAAAGCTAACAAGGACTTAGCACGGAAGTATATCGAATTGGCAACGAGTGAGAAGATGCAAGACAACAATGCTATAAATCGTGCCGGATTCCATCCATATACCAGTGTTGATCCAGCTTCTTTCGTTCAAGACCGCCTAAAACCTGGTTTCGCAATGCCTGACGACATGCATATTATCACCGTACCTGTGCACAATGCATACGATATGGCTCAGGTAAAGCTTGGTGAAGCACTGCCTAATATTTTGAAAAAGGCCGAACTCGTAAACGATCCTGAAGGAATTAAGAGAGAAGTTGCTTACTTAGCCAGTCTGGTAAATGATGCATACGCAGAATTTGACGAGTATGCTGAATAAACCAACTCTATGTACGATTTAAAGAACATGTGGTTATTAAGATTTTTGAGAGTTATACTAGTTGCTAATGGATTTTCAGTTCAAAATGAATGAGAACCACCAGGAGAACCGTCTTGATGTTAAAGGCGGTTCTCCTAATGATGTAATTTAGTTCTGGGAAATTGTCGTAGGAGGTGAGGTAGTTATGAATATATTAAAAAACAAGCAGCAGCGTACAGATTTTATTTTTGTGATGAGCGTCCTTATTCCAATTATGGTTCTTTTTACAATTATTCGATTCATCCCAATATTGCAAACTTTTGGAGTAAGTTTTTTCAAAAAGAGTATGATTCGCCCTGAAAGATCTTTTATTGGCTTTGAGAATTATACATACATACTCAAAGATAAAGAGTTTATCCGGTCATTAATGAATACACTCTTCATTTCGTTCTTTTCAGTGACGCTAAGTGTGGTATTTGGATTATTTCTTGCTATGCAAGTAAATAATGCAATTATTAAAGGGATGAAGTTTTGGCAGGCTGTATTATTTATACCAGTAATTGTTTCTATGGTACCTTCCACGCTGATGTGGAAAATGCTTTTTGATTACAACTTTGGTGTAGTTAACTATGTGTTAAATGTAATTGGATTAAGAAGTATTGACTGGATTAACAATGAATCAATTGTCCGCTGGCCAATTGTTATTGTAGGTATTTGGAAAGAGATGGGCTACAATATGATGATCTTTTTTGTTGGTCTAAAAGCTGTTCCCCATGAATTATATGAGTCAGCTGATATAGACGGAGCAACTAAAAGTCAAAAATTATGGTATATCACATTGCCGCAAATAAAGCCGATTACGCTTTTTATTACAGTAATGTCATTTATTAAATTTATTAAAGTTTTTACACAAGCTTTTGTTATGACCAGTGGTAGTCAAAGTTCTGGGAATATCTTCAAAACGCTCGTTTACTATATATATCAACAAGGGTTCACCTTCCATTCAATGGGGCGTGCCTCAGCTGCATCTATGGTTTTGCTAATAATTGTCTTTGTACTTACTTGGTTTCAAATGCGGCTCTCGAAAGATTAAAGAATGGAGGTAGATGGTATGAAAATGAATGTACGCAGAAATACTGGAGTGGATTACATATTATTAATTCCATTTTTCTTATTGGTATTTGTTGCAATATTTCCTCTGTTTTGGATGTTGGTAACATCATTTAAGACGCCGGAAGAGTTTAGTGCGATACCGCTTACAGTATTTCCTGTTAATTGGTTCAAAGGGAACTATATTAAAATATTTACTGATCGTTATTTTCCACGATATTTCCTCAATAGTGTGGTAATGGCTAGCGTAGTTACGGTAGTGGCTGTTGCTAGTTCAACCTTTGTCGGTTATATTTTTGCGAAGTTTAAATTTCCTGGCAAAAATATATTCTTCTATGCAATCCTCATTACAATTATGGTTCCTTTTGAATCGTTTATTGTACCGCTATTTGGATTCGTGCGGAATATGAATGCAATGAACTCGTATTGGGGGCTAATATTTCCCAGTGTTATTAGTAGTTTTGGAATATTCTTTATCCGCCAAAATATGGAGCAGATTCCCGATGCGCTTCTTGAAGCGGCCAAGATAGATGGAGCTGGAAATTACTACACCTTTTTTAAGATTGTAGTTCCGCTCTCAATTTCGGCGATATCGGTTCTCTCGATTTTGTTATTCCTCATAGAGTGGAGTAGTTATCTGTGGCCTTTACTGATTGCCACAAAGCGGGAATGGTTTGTTCTGGAGATTGGACTAACCCTTTTGCAGGACGAATACTTTATTGACTACGGTGTTATGATGGCTGGTTGTGCGGTTGCCATGATTCCAGTGTTCATCCTTTTCTTATTCTTTAGACGTCATATTATGGATGGTATTGCCATGACTGGTATTAAGGGATAAGGATTAAGTTTAGAAATTATAATTATCTACTAGAAGAGACTGCAAAACTCTAGTAGATTTTTTTTGGTCTGACGCTACGCTCCGTGATACCCCATGGCAGTCGATATATCTTGGGCAATAGCAATCAAATGCTTGATAGCTCGCTCCTTTTTTTCTTCTGTGTGGCGGAAGTTAGGCCAGCAGATACATAAAGCTGCGATGACACTCTTTTCAAAACTGTAAATTGGAACACTGATACTTATTTGATCTTCTTCGTATTCTTCGAGGGAATAGGCGATGCCCGTTTTTCTAACTTGCTCTAGTTGTTGTTCAAGCACTGAACGATCGGTAATGGTATGTTTGGTGTATGCAATCAGAGGTGTTGTATTGAGATAGTCCATCTGAGCCTCTTTTGATAAATTAGCAAGTATAACCTTTCCCATGGATGTGCAATATAGAGGGACCTTCTTGCCAATACGTTCAAAGTAGTTGGTACTGTATTTTGATTCAACTCGGTCGAGATAAACGACTGTGTTCGCATCCAGAATACCCAAAATGCATGTTTCAGCTTGTTCAAATGTTAGTTTTTCCATAAATGGTTTGGCTAAACGACTGAGTTCAACTTGGCCGAGGCTTCGTGTTCCCAAGGTAAACAATTTTGTGGTTAAAAAATAGCGTCCATCATCATCTTTACTTACATAGTCTTCATTTTGCAGCGTTTGTAAAAATCTAAATACAGTTGCTCGCGGAATGCCTGCTTGTTCTGTGAGTTCTTCGAGGTGTGCTCCAGAGTTGTCCACCAGTACTTCTAGTAAAGAGAGCGTTCTTACTACAGCATTTGTACTATATTGGTCGCTCTTTTTAGTTGTTTCTTTTTTCTGTTTTTGCACCATAAGCCTCCCGTAAAATAACTCGAACTAGTCTAATTGCAAACGTTCATTATATAGCAAAATCCTAGACATGAAAAGCTAAGAATGTTTTCCATTTTTTTCTGGCATATACATAATAATTAAAATCTAAAGCCACAACCCTGCCGGTGGGGATGCTCAGCCATACGCCTAAAATACTCATTTTAAAGAATTTGCTCAATACGTAGGCTAACAGTATTCGGACTAGCCACATTACAGTAATATATGAGATTATCATGATTTTCGTTTGACTGTTACCCATGACAATCTTCGATGTTATTTCTGACAAAGCATATAAATTATAACATAAACTCACTACCCGAAGATAATGAACATGCAATAGAGTGACTTTTTGGGAGTCGGTAAAAACGTTTGCCAATGGGAAAGTAAAAATCCAGACGATTGCAGTGATCGTTATTAAAATTGCGATATCTAGACACCGAGTTGTATGCAACCTAATGCCAATACGCTTAAAGCCGAAGTTTTGTGAAGCAAAAGCACTGAAGCCATAGCGAAGACTTTCCATAGGGGCATGAATGAAGGTGTTGATGTGGATAGCTTGCGCAAAGGGAGAAAAATTAAAGGAGTTGACGAAAGAGGTTAGAACCAAGAATTTTCCACAATATAATCCTTCTTTAAAGCCAATGGGAAACCTTATTTCACTTGTATTACTACTAATTAATCCATTCCAGTGTAGCC
>JAQVOO010000265.1 GCA_028702575.1 Sphaerochaetaceae bacterium | reverse complement strand
TACTATGGCTTTGACCGCTTACCAACTGATTCACAAATCAAAGTTGGTTTCAGTGTTTCAAATCAAGGAAATATTCCTCTGCGTGGCTTAACTGCAACCCTCTCTTCTTCTAGTCCCTATGTGACTATCCTCCGCGATAGGCTAAAACTAAACGATATTCCAGCCGGCCTGTATAGGACTAACAATAACCGTTATGCAACAAGATCTCAGACCTCCATTAGTGGTGAGGTTAACACTTTTAACTTTATCATCACTGAAGCGCCAAGTGGGGCACCTATTCCTCTTACCATTTCCATAACAGATGAAAGTGGAGAGACCTGGACTTCTTCAGTAACATTTACGGTCCGTTAAGAGTTCAGGCGGCATATAGTGCCGCCTGCATCCCGGTATGAACAATTAAATCTGGGATGGTTCTCCAGTTCATACCCCTAATGATTTCTTAATCCCCTATATTTTACTAAAACTTGCCCGCTTAACATTGCCTCCTTGATCTGAACCAGTTACGATATAACAAGGAGGAGCATATGGCTCGATTTTTTAAAAACCGCAGTGCTGTTCAAGGGAAATCTCCGGATGAATTGATTTTTATAGGGCGCCAAAAAGTCGATTCGGTGAAAATCCGCATGATCCAATATAATGAGAGCTTTATCGAGGAAACTGCTGGGGATACTTTGGCTGAGGTGCTTAAGAACCGCAAAGAAGAATGTATTACCTGGTTAGATATAACTGGCTTACACGATACTAAAACAATTGCAGCTGTGGGAGCTGAATTTAAAATCCATTCTCTGACACTCGAAGATATTATCAACACCGGGCAACGTCCTAAGGTCGAAGAGTTTGATCAATACATCAGCATTGTAGTTAAGATGATGCGCTTAGAATCCTCTGATGGAAAAATTCATAGTGAACAATTAGCGATTGTGATGGGTAACGATTATCTAATTACTTTTCAAGAAAGACCAGGAGATGTATTTGACCCAGTCCGGGGGAGGTTGCGGGCTATGAAGGGTAGAATCAGGCGTGCTGGTTCGGACTACCTAGGCTATACCCTTCTCGATACTATTTTTGATAATTACTTAATCCTTATTGAACGCCTGGGGGAGCAGATTGAAGCAATTGAACCTATGCTAATTGATCACGCGGGACCAGAAACATTTTCGTTGATTAATGAATATCGTCGTGAACTCCATTTCCTTCGCACCGCTATTCACCCAGCTCGTGATGCAATCCGCGATTTTAGCCGCTTGGAATCAGATATCATTTCCCCCTCTACTTTCATATTCCTACGAGATTTGAATGATTTAGCTACACAGGCAGACGAAGCCATGGAAACTTATCGTGAAATGCTAAAAAACCAACTCGATAGCTATGGCGCTAGTAGCGCCAACCGCCTCAATGAGATCATGAAGTTCTTGACGGTCTTCTCGGCCATCTTTATTCCCCTCTCTTTGCTTGCCGGTATCTATGGAACTAATTTTGCCCATGTACCTGAATTCCAGTTAAGATATGGCTATTTCTTTTTCCTAGGGCTCTTAGGGATAGTGGCAATAGGAATGATTATCTTCTTTAAACGTAAAAAATGGTTATAACAGAGAATGGCACCCTCCCTTTGATTGGGAGGGTGCTAATATGTAATTCAATGTTTTTTAACGTGTTGCATCGTACAGCTTGGAGACTTTGGCCCAATCGATGACGTTCCATATTGCTTTAATGTAGTCCCCGCGTAAATTCTTATATTTTAAATAGTAGGCGTGCTCCCACACGTCAATACCTAAAATTGGTGTCAAACCGTTGCCTTCCATAATTGGATTATCTTGGTTTGGGGTTGAAGAGAGGATTAGCTTGCCTTGTTTATCAACAGAAACCCAAGCCCAACCAGAGCCGAATTGAGAAGCCCCCAATGCCGAGACTTTGGCTTTCAAGTCATCTAGGGAGTTATAACTCGCCTCAATCTCTTTTAGAAGAGCGCCTGTTGGCTTAGAAGCAGGTTTGGGCGATAAAATAGAGAAATACAAGTTGTGGTTCCAAAAACCACCACCATTGTTACGAACAGTGGTCTGCAAATTTGCATCCTTAATTGTAGGCAATTTGCCCAAAATATCCTCGATGCTGGCATTATCAAATTGGGGTAACTGCGCCATGGCAGTATTAAGATTTTTAGTGTAACCGGCGTGGTGTTTAGTGTAATGGGTCACCATCGTCAGCTCATCAATATGGGGTTCCAATGAACCAAAATCATATGGCAATGAATATTGCGTAAACATAACATACCTCACGTATACAGAACATTTGACACAATTCAGACTCTTAATGAATGTGAAATTGCATCAGCTAATTCATCCAACATCCCCTCTTGTTCTGCTTTCAAAGAGGATTGGATATCCAACGGTTCGCCTATCAGGCGTATATCTTTCATGGTCCCTAGCAAACCAGTCATTAATTTGATTGCTGCTGAAGACCAAGTATGATTTCCCATTAAAGTTGCCGAGCGCTTTTGGAAATT
>JAQVOO010000074.1 GCA_028702575.1 Sphaerochaetaceae bacterium | reverse complement strand
GAAATATATGATTTTGACCAATTATATAGATCACGTGTTCTGAAAAATATTCCTTCGGCGCTTTCAATTGGAGTCTATGATGGGATACATATTGGGCATCAACGGATTATTGCTCAAACGGTTACCTTAGCTAAAAACGAGGTTGACGGAAAGGTTGTAGTTATTACATTTGCTCAAAATCCCAAAACTATGATGGGGCGTAATCCCTTTAAACAACCCTTAATGAGTCTACGCCAAAGTACCGATTTCTTTTCTGAACTTGGAGTTGATTATTTAGTTGTGATTGACTTTTCTCCTGATTTCAGTAAACTGACAGGAGAGGAGTTTATCGCCCGCTGTTGTGCAATGTTTGATGTTCGGGCTATTGTTGTTGGGGAAAATTTCCGTTGTGGCTCTCATGCCGACACAGGTGTTGAGGAATTACGACGTATTGTTCCTAAATATGCTCAAAGAGCCCAGGTTTGTGTTCCTGAGATGTATCGGTTACCCGACGGAACACCAGACAGTAGCTCATTGGTGCGAATATCTCTTTCTGAGGGCAAGGTGTCAGAAGTAATGGCACAGCTCGGCAGGCATTATTCGGTTGACTTGGCCCATATACCTTCCAAGAAAAGCGAATATCCCCTGCGTTTTTCGCTTAGTTCGTTTGTACAACTTCTGCCGCCACCAGGAGTGTATGAGACCGTATTAGTTATGGCAAATGGGTCCCAATGGAGGATGATTGCTAATCTTAACGAAGAGTTTCTTACGTTAACCAGCAAAGCTGCTTCAAAGCCGGGTAGTTTGTCAACTAGTTTGGATAGAACTGAACGATATGATAATTTACAATTTGTAAAGGAGTTAACGTAAGTATGTTGACAAAAGAAATGAAAGCTCAAATCGTAACTGAATTTGGCGGAGAAGCAACTAACACTGGTTCTGCTGAAGTGCAGATTGCATTACTTACTGCACGTATTAAAGATCTGCAGGATCATTTTAAAAAGTATCCCAAAGATCACGCCGGACGCCGTGGTTTGCTTAAAATGGTAGGTGCTCGTCGCCGATTGCTCCGCTATGTCCGTAATAATGATGTAAATCAATACCGTGAACTTATTCAGAAGTTAGGGTTGAGAAAATAATTGAGAGTAGTATGTGCTAATACGGATCAGCCTCTGCCTCTACAAAGAGGATTGAGGCTGTTTCCTTTTTTAGCGAATTGCTTTAGTAAAAGAAAAGAACAAAAGAAGTAGGAAATTATGATTAAAACAGTAAAAATGAAAATTGGTTCTGGCGAATTAGTGCTAGAAACCGGAAAAATGGCTAAACAGGCCAATGGCGCTGTCTATGCTTATTATGAGGGCAGTGCAGTTCTCGCAACGGCATGTGCTGGGCGAATGCCAGATTCGCCACTTGATTACGTACCGTTACAGGTTGAATACAATGAAAAATATTATGCAGCTGGAAAAATACCAGGCGGCTTTCTTAAGCGAGAAGGACGCCCTAAAGATAAAGAGATTCTCGTTTCACGGTTAATTGACCGTCCCATGCGCCCTTTATTTGATATCGCCTTTGGCCGTGAAATTCAAATAGTTCCCACCGTGGTGAGTACCGATATGGTAAATCCACCCGATATCATTGCTATGATTGCCGCCTCGGCAGCCGTTTCAATTAGTGATATCCCTTTTAATGGCCCGACTGCTGCAGTTCGTGTAGCTTATATTGATGGTACGTATGTGGTAAACCCCACGTTCGACCAAATTGATAACGCCGAATTAGAAATTATTGTCTCTGGAACTGAAGATGGTATTACCATGGTTGAAGGAGGCGCTAAACAAGTCTCTGAAGAGATGATGTTGGAAGCTATTGCCACAGCCCAACCTGTTATTGCCGATGTATGTCGTCTGCAAAAAGAGTTGGTAGCCTTAGCTGGTAAAGAAAAATTGCCCGTCCTTGAAATTAAAGAAGATCTCTCCTTTTTAGAACCCATTCGAAAGTTTGCCTATCCATTATATAAAAAAGCTAGTTTTGTTAAAGGTAAAATGGCTCGTTATGCTGCTCTGGCGGCTGTAAAAGAGGAAGTCATAGAGAAATTTGAAGATGCCATCGAAGAGAGTGGGATGCCAGAAAAGGTTTCTGGTATGTTTGAAGAGCTTGAATATACTATTTTACGCGATTCAATCCTTAATGATGGGGTACGCACTGATGGACGCAAAGCGGATGAAATTCGTCCGATTAGTTGTGAAGTAGGTATACTGCCTCGGACTCACGGCAGTGCATTATTTACTCGTGGTGAAACGCAAAGTTTAGCTACTGCAACATTAGGTTCTGCAAGCGATGAACAAATGTTTGATACTATCGATAGTGAGAAACATTTTAATAATTTTATGTTGCACTATAATTTCCCCCCTTTCAGTGTTGGAGAAACAGGACGACTTGGTACCGGCCGACGAGAAATTGGTCATGGACATCTCGCCCAGCGCGCCTTAGAACATATTTTACCGACTAAGACAGAATTTCCCTATACCATCCGCATAGTCTCTGAAGTGTTGGAATCAAATGGTTCTTCTTCTATGGCTTCCGTTTGTGGAGGGAGTCTTGCCCTGATGGATGCTGGAATTAAGATTAAGGAGCCTGTAGCAGGAATTGCGATGGGACTAATTACTGAAGGTGCTGATTATAATAAATATGTAGTACTGAGTGATATTCTCGGTGAAGAAGATCACCTTGGTGACATGGACTTTAAGGTTGCAGGGACAAAAGATGGTATAACCGCTTTTCAAATGGATATTAAGATTGCTGGTGTTACCCATGAGATTATGACAAAAGCTCTTGCCCAGGCTAAAAAAGGTCGGTTACATATCTTAAATATTATGAATCAGACTCTGGCTACTTCAAGAGAAGAAATTTCAGAATATGCTCCCAAAATCCTTACCATGAAAGTTGATGAAGACAAGATTGGTGCTGTTATTGGTACTGGTGGTAAGACGATCAAAGGTATTGCCGAACAGACCGGAGCTGAAATAAATATTGAAAATGACGGTACTGTGACCATTTTTGGAAAAAATAGTAGTAGCGCTCAAAAAGCACTAGATTTAGTAAAATCGATCGTAGAAGAGCCTGAAGTTGGACGTATTTATACTGGTACAGTTAAGAGAATTATGGATTTTGGTGCTTTTATTGAAATCCTACCAGGTAAAGAGGGGTTATGTCACATTAGTAAATTAGCCAAAACCCGCGTCAATAATGTAAATGATGTGTTAAGTGTTAATCAGGTGATTCCTGTCAAATTAATGGAGATCGACCGCATGGGTCGTTTGAATCTTAGCTATGTTGATGCTTTAGAAGAAAAGGAATCGAAATAAGATGAAGGTTCGTGTGGTCGTTAAGGAGTCGGCTTCTTTACCATTGTATGCATCAAAAGGAGCCGCAGGGGCTGATTTATGTGCCTGCCTTCCTGATACGATCACACTCGATCCTCATGGCGGTATCGCTGTGGTTCCAACCGGTCTAGTACTAGAAATACCTCCGGGTTTTGAAGGGCAGGTACGGCCACGAAGTGGCCTTGCAGCCAAGTTTGGTGTAACAGTACTCAACAGTCCTGGTACTATCGACAGCGATTACCGTGGGGAAGTTAAGATTATTCTTATTAATCACGGCAAAGAATCGTTTACCATTTCTCACGGAGAACGCATCGCTCAATTAGTGCTTGCACCGGTTTTACAGGGTCAATTTATCCAAGTAGAGACCAGTACTGAGACAGAGCGAGGTGAACGAGGGTTTGGTTCGACAGGAGTATAATTAATGGAGGAGGAACGGCGGATCTCCACATTCACTATCTTACGTGGCTATGTGCTACGTGAGTTTCTCCTCTCGCTTTTAGTAGCGTTCCTTTTTTTCTTTTTTATCTTCTTCATCAATCAATTATTACTATTTGCCCAAAAAATCTTACTTAAGAATGTTAATCTTTGGTCAGTGTTGCAGTTAGTTGCTTTATCGGTCCCCCAAATTTTACTCTACACCATCCCCTTTTCTACATTAAGTGCAGCTTCAATGGTTATTGGGGACTTGTCGGCACGCAATGAAATTTTAGCTCTGCGTACTGTGGGTATTTCATTACGACGCATGTTTGAAATTATTGCCTTTATGGCTCTTCTTTTGGCTTTTCTCACCTTTTTCGTTGCTGATGTGATGCTTCCTTGGAGTCACCAGCGTTTTAAGGTTTTATATGCTGAGTTATTGCGTGATTTACCTACGATGGAAATTGAGTCCTATGCTGTTAACCAAATCGGAGATATTATTTTGGTGACTGGAGAGGTCAAGGGAACTGTGATAAAGACTCTGGTGCTTATCGATACTGCTGAAAGTCAGGTTATTACCGCTTCTGAAGGTGAGGTGACCCTCATTGATTTAAATTCATTTTTGTATCGACTGGATGTATCCAATCCTGTCATATTAAAAGCTGAAAGTAGTTCAGTTGAGAGTTTTACTTTAGCCGATGCCGAAAAGATGACCTATTATCTTGATTTTAGTAATCAAATAGCTCGCTTTAGTGATGTAACACCATCCCAACTCAGCACGCGAGATTTACTAGCTTCTATTGCAGTGCGGAAACAAGATTTAGAGCAGTCTAAAAGTACAAAAATCAGTGCAATGCGTACGTTACAAGAGCAACGAGCCCAATTATTACGGGAGCTTCCAGCTGATAATTCGCTAGTTCAGCAAATACTTGATGTAGAACGGGAGATTGCTTCTTTAGAAAAGAAAAAAGATCAAAATTTTTATTTACAATATTATTGGGCAGAATTACACAAGAAAATTGCTTTATCGGCAAGCTGTTTTATATTAGTTTTTATTACCTTTCCTCTCTCCTTTCTCCGCTTAAAACATGGCCGCTTGTTTGGCTTTGGTTTGAGCTTATTAGTTGCTAGTAGCTATTGGTTCCTTCTCTTTTTTGCCCAAACCAAAATTTTAGATGTCACAATAAATCCAGGTTATCTGATCTGGGCCCCTAATTTAATTATTGCTTTGGCTGCTACGCTATTACTCTTAGCCAAGAGGCGGCTATGAAACACCTAGATCGCTATATAGTTGGTTCAATTACTAAACTCGTTTTTAATTCAGTTTTATTAATAGCACTGGTTTTAGTCCTATTTGATATTTTTTCTCATCTTGATCAATATATTTCACATAGCTTGAGTTATCGTGAAATAGGGCGCTTGACCCTTTTATACCTACCGCAAGCAATCTGTTATGCTCTCGGCCCTGCTGCATTGTTTTCGACGACCTATGTTCTCGCGATGCTTCATGCGAACAACGAGATGATCATTCTTTCTAATATTGGATACTCTTTTCAACGGATCATTACCCCCATCTTAATCTTTGGCATCTTGCTCACAGGTTTTCAGTTTATATTTTCAGAATACGTAGCTATCCCCGCATTACGGGAGAAAGGCATTATTAGTCGAGCTAAATTAGGCCAGCAACAAGTATTAGAAAATCGTAATATTACGCTACAATCACCTGAGGGGAATTATATTATTTATGCCCGCCATTATAATGAAGATGGACCTAGAGTTACTTCTGTTATTTTGGTAATAGTCGATGCTCAAAATCGATTACAAACCCGCATCGACGCAGCCAGCGGAACATTCAATGGAAATTATTGGGTTTTTAAAGACGCCACGCAGTATTTGATTGCAGAAGATGGTTCGGTTTTACAGGTCATACGGCATGATGCATACCATAACGAAGCTATTACCATGGAACCAGCTTTATTTAGGAATTTGACAGCCGATATTACCACTATGGAACTAGAGGGAGCTCTGCGGTATGTGCAAAGGATTAAGATGATGAATGCTACACAATATGCAGATTACGCTTCCGATTTAGCTTCACGTGTTTTTGGAAACATCAGTCCCTTAATTCTTATCTTAATTTCCTGCTCGACTCTCTTTACTTGGCGCAAGAACGTCCTCATACTCAGTATTCTTTCTAGTTTATCGATTGCGGTGGTCTTTTTTGTTATGCAGATGTTGAGTATGATTTTCGCTAAGCAAGGTCTCATCGCACCTGCTTTGGGTCCATTAGCGCCGATGGGAATTTTAGTAATAATTTCAATTATTTTATTGGTAAGTAGAAGGATATAGATACTATGGAAAAAATATTTACAAAAACACATCAAGATGCCAACAGTTTAGCCCGTTGTGGCAGAGTTGCTTTACCCCATGGTCTTGTGAACACACCAGCTTTTATGCCAGTTGGTACTAACGGTACCGTGAAGGGTATGTATCACTCAAGCGTGAGTGATATTGGGTATAATCTTATTTTAGGAAATACCTACCACTTATATTTACGTCCCGGAATTGAGGTATTGCAGAAATTTGGTGGTTTGCACAAGTTTATGAGTTGGAATAATAATATTCTCACCGACAGTGGGGGGTTTCAAATATTTTCTCTTTCCCAATTACGCAAAATTAAGGAAGATGGCGTGACGTTTCAAAGTCATATTGATGGTTCTCGCCACCATTTTACCCCCGAGAAAGTCATCGACATTCAACACATAATTGGTAGTGATATTCTTATGTGTCTCGATGTTTGTACGCCTCCAGATATTACCTATTATAAAGCACGCGAAGCTTGCCAGATCACCCACAATTGGGCCAGACGTTCTTTTAATCACTGGAAAACGTTAGAGGGTTTTGAAGGGAAACTTTTTGGGATCGTCCAAGGTAATTTCTATGAAGAATTACGAAAGGAGAGTGCCTTAACAATTGCAGAAATCGATTTTCCTGGGATTGCTATTGGGGGATTGTCGGTAGGGGAGAGTCCTGCCCAATTTTCCGATTACCTAGCTTACACAACCCAATATTTACCCTCTGATCGACCTCGCTATGTGATGGGTATTGGGACTCCTGACTACATTCTTGATGCTGTTGCCAATGGCATTGACCTCTTTGATTGTGTGCTGGCTACGCGCTCGGCTCGTAACGGTGCCGTTTTTACCGATGATGGGATGATTCAAATGAAAAAAGCTGTACATGAATTCGACATGGGCCCACTATCTGAAGGATGTACTTGCACAGCCTGCGTGCAATATTCACGTGGCTATCTGCGCCACCTCTTTAAAGCTCGTGAGATGTTAGGTGGTATGTTGGCCACCGAACATAATCTTACCTACCTGTATGATCTCATGCAAAAAGTGCGTTTAGCAATTCAGGAGGACCGTTTCTCACAATTTAAAAATGAGTACCTGAGTCGGTATTATGGAAAATAAAGTTACCCAAAAAGTGGCTAAAAATTCAGTACTCATTATGTCTTGTACATTTTTATCCCGTCTGCTTGGTATTATAAAAGCACGGGCAATTGCCACTATTTTTGGGGCTACTGGTGTTGCAGATATCATAAATTTTACCTTTAATATTCCTAATAACTTTCGTAAACTCTTTGCTGAAGGAGCTATGAGTAGTGCTTATATCCCAGTTTTTACCGCCGTTATTACTCAAGAGCATGGAGATATTAGAACCTCAAAAAAATTGCTAGCGAATATGCAGGCGTTCCAACTGAGCATCTCCCTCTTTTTAATCGTTGTTACCTGGTTATTTAGAGAACCTCTCATCCTTTTTTTAAGTGATTTCTCATCACCCAGTCAAGTTCACCTTTCGAGTCAATTGTTAGTCTATTTTATGATCTTTCTTGGTGCAATTTCCTTGGCAGCGTTATATGGTGGTGTGCTGCACAGCCATGGTTCGTTCTTTACCGCCAGTGCTGCTCCTTTACTTTTTTCTATTTCAGTCATATGCAGTATCTATTTAACCCATAAAAAACTAGGAGCTTTCTCGATGGCATTAGGAGTTGTTGTGGGTGGGGGAGTGCAAGCTTTCGTGACGTGGCTTCGTCTACGCACCTTTGGCTATCGTCTTACCCTATCTTGGAATTTCTCTAATCCAGATTTTAAACGAGTAATGCGATCATGGGCCCCTGTGACGCTCACAGCCCTTAGCGCTATCGTAGCGCAACAAGTAGCTTTCTTTTTTGCCTCTTCACTCTCTGAAGGGAGTGTTACCGCTTTTACCAATGCTATTATTATCTGGCAAGCTCCGTATGGAATTTTCTATGCAGCGATTGCAACTGTGTTTTTTCCAGCTATGGTCGTAGCTTATTATCGTCGTGAAAAAAAAGAGTTAGGAACTTTGGTTAGCCAAGGTTTAACATACATTGCTACATTTTTGATCCCAGCAGCTGTGACGCTGGTAATATTGCGCAATGAAACAACAGCCGTCCTATTGCAAAGCGGACGCTTTACCTTAGCAAATAGTCAAGAAACAGGTGCAATCTTATTCTATTTTGCCTTGGGGATGCCAGTAGTAGCTTGGTACAGTTTTCTACAACGAGTCTGTTTTTCCACCGGAAATTATAAAACAGCATTAGGATTAGGAATATTTGTAACTTTTGTAGATATCGGGTGTATGTGGGGCGCTTTGAGCCTAGGTTTCGGCTCTCAAGCTCTTAGCATTGCCAATACGATAGCTTTCAGTGTGGGGGCTCTTATTTTATGGATAGTGTTGTTACGAACTAAACAGTTTACGATAGAGCATCGACAACTTTTTAGAAAGATGGG
Organism: Sphaerochaetaceae bacterium; assembly: GCA_028702575.1. GTDB lineage: Bacteria > Spirochaetota > Spirochaetia > Sphaerochaetales > Sphaerochaetaceae > JAQVOO01. The sequence goes on along the minus strand of JAQVOO010000074.1, from coordinate 1,493 downwards.
GAAATTGCTCCTCGTTAATATCCCTTTGGCGGTATTGGCTTTGCTCTATGTGCGTTATAGTGATCCAACTTGGTGGCACTCAGGTAGCACCATCCGTAATGCTGCTATCTTAGCAGCATTATATAGTGCTGCGGTGGGTATTACACTAGTTTCATATAAAATTTTTGGTGTGGACTTTATTCAAGCCTTTTTACAAAAAGAACGTTGAATTAACAACGTTCTCTCTGTATGCAGTAGTTAGAAGGGCAGGGCTTTTATACTCAGCACTGTGTAATCATAGGCTCGTTCATTAATCTCAAATTCGAATCGTTCATCAACTTTATGATTGAGCAGTTTGTTACCGAAAGGAGCTAAGTAACTAATCGTATTTTCATTAGGGTCTGATTCCCAGGGACCGAATATACGGTAAATTTCTTTTTGTTCTGTAATATTGTTACGTAACGTTACTTCAGTTCCAAATGAGACTCTAGTTGGGTCCACATTTTCTTGTGAAACCACAGTTGCTCGAGAAATTTCATCTGTGAGGCGCATCATGGTATTGTTTAGAATACCTTGTTTTTCTTTAGCTGCTTTATATTCTGAATTTTCTCGTAAATCACCTAAAGAAAGAGCTGCCCCGATTTCCTTAGAGTTTTCGGGAATCTCTTTATTCATAATTCGATCAAGTTCATTCTGCTTTTCCAGTAGTTTAGTCAGGGTAACTAAGAGGCCACTGGAAACTAATTCTGCATGGACTTCTTCTTCTCCCAAGAATACAAAGTCGGGATATTTTTCTAGAATTGCATGTTTTACTTCTATTTTTTTTGCAATATCTAAACCTTGCATCCTCTGGACAATAAAGTTGATCCGCTGCGCTGCACCTTCATTTGCAGTTTTCAAAAAATCGAATATTTGGCGTTCTTCAAATATAATAGTAGTTAAAGTCTTAGCTATTTTCCGGTTATCGGTGGTAGCCTTTTTCGCATCAATGGCATTAAAAGCAAAATCGAGTAACTGTAATTGACTGGTAAGAAGTGCTTCAAAGGGAACCTTCATTTTCTTTTCCCAGTATTTGCGGTCATAGGTACGTGAAAGATAGGTAAACAAATCGGCATTTTCACGATAATTGCGTGCTGCGTTTTTAAACATATCTTCAATAACTTTTAGTTTGCCCTGTTCACGAAGTGTATCCATAATATAACTAGTGAGGTAGTGGGGATAGAGGGCAATGAGCACTTTATCGACATAATCAGAATCTTCAACAGCAACCACGTTATCGATAAATAATTTCTTTAGTTCTGAGTCATCTATCTTACCAAAGGTTTTTGGGATGCTATCGATAAGGCCGTAGAGATGTTTGAAATCAAGATTTGGTCTTTCAAGGAACGGATACTTATCACAAAGATAATCGACAAAGAGGAAACTAGATATTACTTGGTCATTTACCTGTTGGTAGGTAGTACACTGATCCTTAAAGTATTGTACCATTTCCATAAAGAATTCAGATTCAGGAT
>JAQVOO010000264.1 GCA_028702575.1 Sphaerochaetaceae bacterium | reverse complement strand
CTTGGCAGAACAGTTTAGTTACCCTGAACGCTATTTGAAAAAGATTGTGAACAAGGCTATTGAAAAAGGGTATGTAAAAGAGACAGATGCGGTGTTCGCCATCACCGAAAAAGGAAAGGATGAGGCTATCTTACGAACTGCCTATTAATAACAGAGTACAGGGAGGAAAAATTGTCGATACTTTCAGATTATACTACTGAAAATTATCTTAAAGCGATCGTAAAACATGTCGCTCATCCCACTAAAAATAAGATCACCACGGGTGAATTAGCGGCCCTATTGGCAGTGACCTCAGGCACTGCAACAACCATGATAAAAAAATTAGAAAAAGTGGGCTATGTCTCCTATGTTCCCCATCAAGGTTGCTCGCTAACTCTTAAAGGGGCTGAATATGGATTACGGATTTTGCGCCGGCACCGCTTACTTGAAACCTTTTTAGTTACCGTCCTCAATCTCGGGTGGACGATGGCCCATGAAGAAGCTGAAAAATTAGAACATTCAGCCTCCGATTTACTCATAGACTCCATCGCAGCCTTCCTTGGTCATCCCACTAAAGATCCCCGTGGAAATATAATCCCAACTAAAGGACAAACTGATTATATCATCAACGACTTTTCTTTATTGGAAGCTCCACTAAAAAAGGAGATAACGATCACCCGTGTAACAGGAGATCCCCAAATGATTCGTTATCTCCAGCAAGAACAGTTGGTTCCCGATGCTGTTTTAACCATAAAAGAGCGCGATTCGAATACCGGTTTAGCGGTAGTTCAGGTTGGCAATGAGGAAAAAACAATCTCGTTAACGACTATGGAACACCTGTTTTATGAAAAGTAGTTACTGAAATTATCTACTAATAGCTCTGTTAGATTACATTGATCAGAGCAAATAGTTTACGCCATACCGTAAACTTAGCTTAATATTATAATAAAATTACGATATAGTGTAATCTTTGTTGACTTTCCCCATAAGTTTACTCCATACTTGCAACAGAACAATCTTTAAAGGATGAAATAATGTTTATCAAACGCGAATCCTATCTGAAAAACATAAGACCATTTTATGATACCCCGGTGGTAAAAGTTCTCACTGGTATGAGACGCTGTGGTAAATCAGTCATGCTCCAATTAATTAAAGATGATCTTATTGGTCGGAGAGTAAGTGCAGAACACATGCTAAGCTTTAACTTTGAATCATTCAAAGAGCCTTTCTTACAAGATGTACATCTCACGTATAATGAAATAGAAACTTTTACAAATGGGAAGAAAGGAAGGGTCTACTTCTTTTTTGATGAAATTCAAGAACTCACAGGGTGGGAGAGATTAGTAAATTCTTGCCTAATTGATTTTAATTGTGATATCTATATCACCGGCTCAAATGCTAGTTTATTGAGTGGTGAGCTAGCCACTTACTTAGCTGGACGCTACATTGAATTTTCCATCTATCCATTTTCATTCGCAGAAATTGTTTTATATCTTGAGAAAAGCAAAAAACCGATAAACAGAGATAAGGCTTTTCTAGACTACCTAACCTATGGGGGGCTTCCATTTCTTCTTCAATTTGATCTTAAAGGTAAAGAAGCAATTACGTACTTAGAAGATATATTTAACTCAATAATAGTGAGAGATATTGCAACAAGGGCTCAGGTAAGAGATATTGAGCTTCTAAAACGTCTTATCGTCTATTTAATGGCAAATATCGGGAGAAACTTCTCATCGAAAAACATTATAAACTATCTTAAAAGCGAAAAAAGATCTCTTTCAAATGAGACGATCTACAACTATATTGAATACTGTAAGAGAGCCAATCTGTTACATTTGGTCCCCCGCTATAATATACAAGGTAAAGAACTACTGAAATTTAATGAAAAGATATTTTTAACCGATCATGGATTGAGAGAAGCTATTTACGGAAATAATCAACGAGATATTGAGCTTATACTTGAAAATATTGTCTTCTTAGAACTCAAAAGAAACGGCTATGCTGTATGTATCGGTAAAACCAGAGACAAAGAGGTCGATTTTATTGCAACAAAGCCACATACAACTCTCTATATTCAAGTCACTTACCTACTTGCTTCTGAAGAAACCATCGAAAGAGAGTTTTCAGCACTTGAATCAATTGACGATAACTATCCTAAATATGTCCTCTCTATGGACACCGTTTTACGAAACAGAGGTGGCATTATACACCGGAATATTAAAGATTTTTTGTTGACAGAAGCTTTCACGGCATCTACTGCTGCTAACCCCTCTGGAATTTGAGGCCCGATTGATAAACACCTACGCAAGCCCAAAAAAATCTTAACTTCCCCACTGTCGCTGGCTTAGCAGCCTACAGTGCCTCTTTTGATGAAATTACCTGCCTTTGCATGCAAGGTGGCCAGGGAGAATCAAAACACTGGGCATTTAACGATCCTCCACAACGTGTGGCCCCCTATGACAAGACCCCCCCCTTCTGTAGCTGAATATCGCAAACAGGGTGCCCGGGTAGTGGAACTTCACCCGATGAC
>JAQVOO010000263.1 GCA_028702575.1 Sphaerochaetaceae bacterium | reverse complement strand
GATATTTTGGAGTGTTGAAGAAGAAACTGGTAGTGATTCAAGATCAACTCCTGTTAGGCTCTGGATAGTAACGAGATTAGAGAAATACTTGGTAATTCCAAGAAAAATCCCTCCAGTCAAAGCTGTACTAACCCCAAACCATACCAAGCCTTTCTTAATTTTGTAAAATAGTATGCAAAGCACTAAGAAAACGAGGAGGATAACCAAAGCGAGGAATCCAAACAGAATTTTCATAGTTTTAAGATAACCTACGACCATATCCAGAGTTCCAGGAGCCATATCATCCACTAAGTCAGCGATTACCAATGTTTCCGGTAATCCTAATGTTTCGACAATTGTTTCTGAGACCATTGGGATATAGGCACGGGGAGCATTAAACATTGCCTGTAATTCTGCATCCGAGAAGTTTTCCAGCCCAGTTGCAATATTTTGTTTTATCTCTTCGAGTTTGCCCTTTAAGTCTATTACAACACTAAGGGATGCGGTCTCTTCATTAAGTCGATCTACCACGTCATCTGTAATCATCACAACTTGTTTTTCAATCCACGCTTCATCTAGCGCATCAGTTATTGCAGTAGAGATGAGTTCTACTTGTAGATCTACCGCGGCTTTCATCATGGGATCTGTCACTGGAGATCCTCCGGTTATTCCATCACGTACAATGGGAGGTATCATATCTTGTAGTTCCTTATGAACCGTGGCAGATATTTTATAATCTCCTACCACCGAGTGGTAGTACTGTTGATCAAGCAATGTTTTGTTGACTCCTCTGTACATCATCAACCCCATTCCATACACTATAAACACAACAGTAATCAGGATCAAAACAATAAGTTTAAATACTTTCACAAGTTTTCTCCTTTTAAATAGAACACTCACCCCAGCCCAATTTGGATAATGAATACTGGGTAGAGTGAAGATGATGTGTTCATTATATGGGGAGTTGGTTGATACCACAAGAAAAAAACCGTTAAGGAATGACTAGAAGATCAGGCTCCCACTACCTTCAAGAATCACACCTGTTTTCAACGCAAATGGGTGTGGGCATGAAGATTTTTTGTTATATGGAAGCTATGTCTAATTTTTCTGACTATATTCGCAATTTTCTATCTTGTTGGAACAATGAAGCATAACCTATGATGATGATGATTGAACCCATCTTCAGGAGGCAGACGATGTTGCACGATCCGGGAAGTTACAGCGAACCTAAGCTATTTGAATCGATCGAATTGACCGAAGAAGAGAAAACCGTACTCCGTCGTTTAGGAGAGAACATTGCCAGAATAGCTTCTTTGCCGGTCCACAAAGAGAAAGCTGAACTCTGGCGTGCTTTGAACGACCTCGAATCGAAACGACCCATGGTCTGGATAAACGAAATCCCGTGGCACGAGATGAATGTGGACGATGAACTCACCCTTCGGTGTGAACATCCCTGGGCTAGGGATTTAGAGACAACTCTTCGCAGAACTATTTACCAGTGGAAACACATGCGTGCCGATATGATCGTCAACGATTATATCACCTGCCCTTTAGTGATTCATTCCACCGACTTCGGCATACATGAAGAGGTGGATGTGGTCAAGACCGATGAAGATAATGAAATTGTTTCCCGCCATTTCCATATTCAGCTCGCCAAAATTGAAGATGTCGAAAAAATCCACATGCCCAAGGTCATCCATTACGAAAAGGCTACTGAGGCCTCCTTTGAGACCATGAAAGAACTTTTTGCTGACATCATCGACGTTAAAAAAGAGGGCCAAACACACATTTGGTTCACTCCGTGGGATTACCTCATCCGCTGGACTGGGGTGCAGGAGGCCATGATGGCCCTCATAGACGATCCCGACATGATCAATGCTGCTGTGGAAAGGATGGTCGATGCCTGGATGGTTGAACTCGATCAGTTTGTCGAGCAAAACCTCTTGGCCCTCGATTGTAACAACACTCGAATTGGCTCAGGTGGCTATGGTTACACCGCACAACTTCCCGGAGAACCCTATGATATACATCATGTACAACCACACAATATGTGGGGTTGCTCCAATGCCCAAATATTCTCCGAAGTAAGCCCCGATATGCACTGGGAATTCGCCATGCGTCACGATCTGCGTTGGATGCAGAGGTGGGGCCTCACCTATTACGGTTGCTGCGAGCCTCTACAGAACAAGATACATCTGCTCAAACAGATCCCTAATTTAAGGAAAGTATCGGTCAGTCCTTGGAACAATTACCAAAAGATTCTTCCCGGCTTGGGAAGCGACTACGTAGCCAGCGTAAAACCCAATCCGGCTATCTTTGCCGAAGATGGATGGAATCCGAAAGAGGCTAAACATATCCTCCAAAGTGCTTTGGATGCAGGAGAAGGGAAGAGTCACATAGAATTCATCATGAAGGACATCTCCACCGTCCGCTACCGTCCCCAGCTCTTATGGGAATGGGCCGATATCGCAATGAGGTTGGTAGAATCTTAATCGTTAGCCAGATCTTGGCCACAAATCTGTTTTTAATAAATAAAGGTAATGGACCTTCACCGAGGCGC
>JAQVOO010000073.1 GCA_028702575.1 Sphaerochaetaceae bacterium | reverse complement strand
TGCAGTTTTTGGTATGCTTCCAGCATGCAGAAAATAGTAGTAGAACTTTGTTTGGGTAGTTCATGTTTTGCGCGGGGTAATGCCGAGACTTTGGCATATCTTGAAACCTACATAGCGACCCATCACCAAGAGGATTGTATTGAATTAACGGGCCACCTGTGTCTTGGTAATTGCTCGCAAGGGCCAAATGTTAAGATAGCAGGAAAATTGTACACTGCATTGCAACCTGAGGAAGTGGTTTGTCTTGTCGAAAAGGCGTTAACCATGAAGGAAGGTTTCCATGGGTAGTGCAAATCCTGGCTTATATCCTATTTATACTGAACGCACCGAATGTCGTGATTGTTATAAATGTGTGCGCGCCTGTCCGGTGAAGTCTATCCAAGTAAAAAACGGTCACGCTGTGGTTGTTCGTAATCGGTGTATATCCTGTGGTAGATGTGTCGATACATGCCCTTCGCATGCTAAGAAGATTCGCAATGATGTCGCCCATGCAAAACAACTTATCACATCCAAAAAACGAGTTATTGTCTCTCTTGCCCCATCGTATGCTGCAGAGTTTAGTGAAACTCCCCAAGCAGTTTTAGTTGCACTACGGATGCTTGGATTTTCTGATATCTCTGAGACTGCCATTGGTGCAGCTTTAGTTTCAGCGGCTATCGATTCGTATTTGGCACACCATGACAATGTTTGTCCGTGGATCTCAACGGCATGTCCTTCCGTTGTGGAGTTGATCTATCGCTATCAACCTTCCCTTATAAACCAACTCTCTCCAATCCCTTCGCCTTTGCAATGTCACAGCGCTTATCTCCGTTATTTATATGGACCAGAGATTGGGATTGTATTTGTTGGTCCGTGTATAGCCAAAAAAGTAGAAGCAGATCAGACTCCTGGATTTCCAGATGTGGCATTGACTTTTAGAGAATTACGTTCGTGGTTTAGCGCCGAGGATATTGACCTCAATGATTTACAGAAAACAGGTTGTAGCGCGGAAACTGTAGGATACATGGTTCCGGCCGTTGCGGGAGAGAGTACATTGTATCCAATCGAAGGGGGGATGGTCGCATCTTTTGCCTTAGGAAAGGATGTATTTCAAGATAGAGCGGTGTCGGTTTCGGGTGTTGACCAGGTTATGGAAACCTTACAAGACTTACATGTTATGCCAAGTGAAGAGAGGATTCCTTTTTTGGAGCTTCTTAGTTGTGAAGGTGGTTGCATAAATGGCCCGGGAAAATCTAGTTTTAGATCTTCAGCAGTGAGCAAAGCGAATGCAGCCCGTTTCACAAAGTCCAGAATTATTTCAGAGCAACCGCTTTTTGTCCCTCCTTTGGACTTTACACACCTAATTTTAGAGCAGGGATATGACTTACTTGCTTTTCCTCACTCTCTCCATGTTCTACCTGAAATTAAAAAAGTAAAACGCTCCTTTTCAGATGAAGCAATTGCAAAGGCTCTCTTAGAGTTGGGGAAAACAGAAAAAAGCGATGAATTGAATTGTGGGGGATGTGGTTATAATTCTTGTCATGATATGGCTGTTGCATATTTAGATGGCATGGCTGAGCCCGAGATGTGTGTCACTAAAATGCGTAAGCTGGCCCAGAGTAAGATTGATGTGTTGCTTCGAACCCTTCCGATGGGGGTCGTGATTGTCGATAGGAAATTAAATATTGTCGATTGTAATAGTGCTTTTCTAACCTTATTTGCCGATTTAGATAGTGAACTGGGCTCGGTCGCAGTCGAAAGGGTGGCTGGATTACCACTGGACCGGTTTGTCCCGTTTTATAATCAATTTTCACAACAATTTGATGCTGGAATGAAGACCGATCAATATCGCCTCCATTTTAAAGGGAGGTTTTTGAAGGTGTTATTCTTTACCATTGAGAACCATCGTTTGGTAGGGGCTATGTTTCAAGATGTTACCATCCCTACGACCAGGCGTGAAACTGTTGTCAAAAAAGCCGATACAGTTATTCAAAAAAGTCTTGAGACAGTCCAAAAAATAGCTTCATTGCTGGGTGAAAATGCAGCTGAAACTGAAATTATGTTGAACTCGCTTATTGATGTTTTTCAAGTCCCGAGTGGCGAAGATCCTGATGGATTCTTACCAGATAGTGATCAGAGGGCCTTGCTGTGAATGAAATCTTTATTGATGTTGATTACAATCAAACATATAAAGCTGGCCAAAAGATTAGCGGGGATGTGTTTTTACAATCCAGAGATCCTGTCTCACAACAAATTGTCTGTACGTTGTCGGATGGGCTAGGAAGTGGCGTAAAAGCAAATGTCTTAGCTAATCTGACGGCTAATATGGCGCACAAACTTTCATTTAGCCCCATGCATCTAACCAAATCAGCAAAAATTATCATGAATACGCTCCCCGTCTGTAATGAACGCAAGATTAGTTATTCCACTTTTACTATTGCCGATATACGGCCAAATTTAGATAAGACGGTAACGGTGCAACTAATTGAATATGATAATCCGCGAGTTCTCCATTTTTCCCACAGTGCTGTAATCGATATTGTTGCCCAAGAGATTGAGTTACATCGTGAGGGTGCTTTTAAACATGAAATTATTAGACAGTCAACTTTTAGTATGGCTCAAGGGGGTCGCTTAATTATGTTCACTGATGGGGTAACTCAATCAGGGATGGGTAGAAGTCTGCCTTTAGGGTGGAGACAAGCAGGTGTTGTTGAATTTATCACCAATATTTTACAAAAGGATCCCCATATTTCATCACGTGAGTTGGCCGAGTTAATTACTCGGAAAGCCTCTACTTTGGATGGCCTGGCAGCCAAGGATGATATTACGTGTGCGGTAATCTATGTTCGTAAGCCCCGCAAGACTTTGATTGTCACCGGTCCCCCTTTTACTAAAGAACGCGATGCACAGTTGGGAGAACGGATGCGAAACTTCGATGGGAAAAAAATTGTTTCGGGAGGCACTACCGCCCAGATTGTAGCACGGCTGTTTCAAACCAAAGTCAAAGTCGATTTATCGTGTTGGTCCCCCCAAGTGCCACCCGCGTCAAAGATGGCAGGGATCGATCTGGTAACTGAAGGGATGTTGACCTTAGGGAAGGTGGCTACGGCCCTAGAGAACAAGACTTCGATCTATGCCATGCCGGATGACGCAGTGCGGCGTTTTGTGATGTTGTTACTCGATAGTGATCATGTTTCGTTCATCGTCGGTACTAAAATAAATGAAGCGCATCAGGATCCCAGCATTCCGGTGGAAATTGGAATTAGGCGCACTATTGTCGGGCGTGTTCGCCAAGCTTTAGAACAGAATTATTTAAAAGAAACGGTATTGGAATATATTTAGGAGGTCTGGAATGGGGCAGCATAACATTATGGTAAAAATCTGTGTTGGTACAGCTTGCTTTGTCCAAGGCGGGGCTGACTTATTACTTTACGAAGACTTCTTAGACCCTAGTTTGCTAAGAATATGTACTATAGAGGGCACCTCTTGTCTCCATTGCTGTAAAACGGACGATCAACAATTACGCGCTCCCTTTGTTGAGATTAATGGGGTAGTGCATGCCAATGTAACGCCAAAACGGTTGATAGAACTCCTTAGGGAGGCGCAACATGCTTGAACTCAATAATCAGTATACGGTAATGAAACGAAGAATTGATGCTGAAGTATTGCGGGCTTTATTTGCTGGTAATCTGACACAAACTGTTGATTCTATACCCATTAAAATTATACCGCGAGAGCGGGAGGCTAATCGGTGTTGTATCTACAAAGAACGCGCGATGGTGCGCTATAGAATAATGGCCCTCCTAGGGGTCGACATTGGCCACGATGATGATGAATGTAAATCGTTGCGTGCGTATGCGCAAGAGGCGTTAGCAGTTCCTCCTGTGACCCTGCCAACGTTAACTACCATTACACCTGGCTGTAGCGGATGTCCTGATGATCAATATCGGATTACCGAATCTTGTCGGGGATGTTTTGCGCGTCCTTGTGCAGTCAATTGTCCTAAAGACGCTATTGTCTTTGTCAATGGACGCGCTCAGATTGTTGAAGAACGCTGTATTGCCTGTGGTAAATGTGTAGATGTGTGTCCCTTTAATTCTGTAATTCATATTCAAGTACCGTGTGAAGCCGCTTGTCCGGTTGGCGCCATCTCGAAAAATGAGCAGGGGTATGTCGAAATTGATCAAGACTTGTGTATCAACTGTGGCCATTGTGCCCTGTCTTGTCCTTTTGGAGCAATTGCTGAACGGAGTTCGCTGATCCATGTTGCTCAGTTATTGCAAGAGAAAGAAGAAGTGATAGCTCTTATCGCTCCGGCTATTGAGGGGCAGTTTCCAGGAAATTTGAGTCAGATTATTGCGGGATTAAAAGCTTTAGGGTTTTTTGATGTGGTTGAAGTGGCCCGAGGTGCCCATGTTACTGCTCTTCATGAAGCTCAGGAGGTGCAACAGCGTATTGTAGAAGGAAAGGGTTTTATGACGACAAGTTGTTGTCCGGCTTATATGGAATTGGTTGACAAGCATGTGCCGTCTTTAGCTGATCGACGTTCTTCTGCCCTTTCTCCTATGGCCTACACGGCTCAAAATATTATCCGCAGCAGGCCTTCTGCAAAATTAGTTTTTATTGGGCCCTGTATAGCTAAGAAAGTTGAAGCTTTACCGATACCGAGTATCTATGCTGTAATAACATTTGCTGAGTTGGCGGCCTTGTTTGTTGCTCGCGATGTGGATGTAAATCAACAACCTAGCACTCTTTTAGTCAATACTCATGAGTTTGAAGATTGTAGAGATTTTGCCTCGACCGGGGGTGTTGCTGCGGCGGTCTTGCGCCGGCTTGAGCAACCAGTGGCCGTTTTACCAATAAATGGGATCGATAAGAAGGGGGTGCGTCTGATGCGGGCATGGGAAAAACGTCCCCCTGAGGCTGATCTCGTCGAGGTGATGTGTTGTGAGGGAGGGTGCCTTTCTGGACCCGGTATTTTGGTACATCCTAAGCTAGCTAAGCGATTGCGCCAGGGTACAAATGTTGCTAAAGTAGGGGCGGTGAGAGGAGATTTGAAAAAGCATGCCTAAAGGGGAAATTAGATTGGATTATAGTGGAATTCTGAGTCAGCTTGATGCCTTAATTGCACCTAAGGCAACTACGATAACAAGACGATATGGAGAACTAGCTAATGCGAGTGCACTACTCGCTTTACACCTTAAGCAGGTTAACTGGGTTGGGTTTTATATAGTTGATACAGAAGACCAATTGGTTCTAGGGCCCTTTCAAGGAGGGCCAGCTTGTACACCAATTGATTATGGGAGAGGTGTTTGTGGTACTGCTTGGAAAGAAAAACGAACAATCGTTGTTCCTAACGTAGCTGATTTTGTGGGGCACATTGTCTGTGACACACAGAGTCAGAGTGAAGTTGTTGTACCAGTATTTGTAGAGACAGAGGTAGTCGCTCTTCTTGATGTTGATAGCCCTGTCATAGATCGGTTTAGTCCAGAAGATGTTGCATTTTTGCAAGCAGTAGCTAAAATGGTCAGTCGTCTCTATTTTCCATCTTGACATTATTGCAATTCCTCCACACTATTGGCTAGTGACGATGACGGAGACGAGTAACTGGCTCAATTTGTCTGTGAGAGGATGTCCTTCCATGATGCATGGTCGGGTGTGAGACATCTGGCATTTTCCAGTGAAAACCCCTCCCGAGTCGCAAGTCGAACTGTATAAAAGTAGGCTTGCCGTCCGCCCCTACGCATGGGGAATAAATGAGAGCTTGTGACAGTGATTAATCTGTTACAGGAAGTAAGGTGGAACCGCGGAAACATGGACTTCATGTTCTCGTCCTTACCAGGTCTTGCATAAAGCAGGACGGGTAGGATGAGAGCATGGAGTTTTTTTATTAGGGAATAACAAAGGAGTTTTATATAATGGCAGGAAAAGAGCAAAAAGATGACCGATTGGAGCGGGTGCGCCACTCAATGTCTCATGTAATGGCTGAGGCTGTATTACAGATGTTCCCTACCGCACAGATTGCGATAGGTCCGGCAATCGAAAATGGGTTTTATTATGATTTTGATCTTCCTAGAGCGTTAACGAGTGAAGATTTAGATGAAATCAGCACTCGGATGAAGCAAATCATAAAAGAAGATAAAGAATTTAAGCGCAGTGTGGTTTCGCGTGATGAGGCCAAACGTTTGTTCGCCGGCCAAGTATATAAACAAGAGTTAATCGATGCGATTCCAGAAGGGGAAGATGTCTCCTTATATAATCAAGGGGCGTTTACCGATTTGTGCCGAGGGCCTCACGTGGATTCAACTAAAGAACTAAATCCTCAGGCTTTTAAACTGTTAAGTACTGCTGGAGCCTATTGGAGAGGTAAAGAGACGAATCCAATGCTGACTCGGATTTATGCAACGGCATGGACCAATCCAAAAGATTTACGCCTCTATCTCCAAAAACTTGAAGAAATTGAGAAGCGCGACCACCGCAAGTTAGGTAAAGAGCTCGACTTGTTTAGTTTTCATGAGGAAGCGGGAGCTGGATTAGTCTATTGGCATCCTCGCGGAGCCAGAATTAGAATGGCGGTCGAAGATTTTTGGAAAGCTCAACATTATGCCAATGGCTATGAGATGGTCTATACGCCTCATGTCGGTAAGGCTTGGTTATGGGAAACTTCGGGACATCTCGATTTCTACAAGGAGAGTATGTACTCTCCCATGGAGATGGATAAGGCCGATTATTATGCAAAGCCGATGAACTGCCCCTTCCATATCATGATCTATCGTAATTCAAAACATTCTTATCGGGATTTGCCCTTCAGATGGGCAGAATTAGGGACGGTCTACCGGTATGAAAAAGCGGGCGCTTTGCACGGTCTGTTACGAGTTCGTGGGTTCACCCAAGATGATGCCCATATCTTTTGTACTCCCGGCCAAATGGAAGAGGAGATTCGAGAGGTTTTACGATTTTCGTTATTCATGCTCAGATCGTTTGGATTTGAAGAGATTGGAGCTTACTTGTCGACACGTCCGGAAAAAAGTGTGGGGGAACCTGAGCGCTGGGACGCTGCAACTGAGTCGCTTAGAAAAGCAATTGAGGCTGAGGGCTTAGCGTATGGAGTGGATGAAGGTGGTGGGGCTTTCTATGGTCCCAAGATCGATTTAAAGATTAAAGATGCTCTCGGACGTGAATGGCAGTTATCGACTATACAGTTTGATTTTAATGAACCAGAACGCTTTAATATGACCTTTGTTGATTCTGACGGGGTAGAAAAGCGTCCGTATATGATTCACCGTGCGTTATTGGGCTCTATTGAGCGTTTTTTTGGTGTGCTCTTGGAACACTATGCAGGAGCTTTTCCCTTGTGGCTCTCTTCAGAGCAGGTATGTGTTATTCCTGTATCGGAGATTTTCAATTCGTACGCTTTAAAAATTCTTGCTACCTTGAAAGAAGCTGGGATTAGGGCATATATAGATGATAGCGATGATCGCATGAATGCGAAGATCCGTAATGCCCAGAAACTAAAAGTGCCCCATATGTTAGTGTTGGGCGAAAGAGAAGAGCAAGCCCATACCGTGTCGGTGCGGTATCGCGATGGCAAGCAAGAAAATGGGATTGAACTACCTGCTTATATTGAGCTATTGCAGAAACGGATCTCTTCTAAACAGCTAGTATAAACGGAGTTAGATATGAAACAAAATGCTGCTCTACGAAGGCTTGAAGTTATTGATAAAGAACTGGTGTTGCTCTCCCATATATTGGGAGTGTTAACTTGGGATCAAGAAGCAGTCCCTCCTCGCGGTGTTGAAGAGCGAGCTTTGCAAATGGGATTGCTTGATCGTAACATGCATGAACTTGTGGCTTCTGATGAGATGGGTGAGTTGTTATCTGATTTGGGAGCCTCTGACGGTAATGAGGGGGGAGCTACTTCATTAGATGATCGCAGTCGTGGCATTATTAGGAATTACTTTCGCTTGTGGCGTCGCGAGAGAAAGCTTGACTCTGGCTTTGTCCAAGAATTTTCTGAAACAACTGGGAAAGCTCATCAGGTGTGGGTCCGAGCAAGAAGTGAAAATAATTTTTCCCACTTTGAACCGGTGCTTACCCATATTGTAGATTTGGTTCAACAAAAAGCAGAAGCTTTTGGGTATAATGACGACCCCTATGATGCTCTGTTGGATGTTTTTGAACCAGGAACGACAACGGCAGAGGTTGAGAAACTCTTTGGAGTAATGAAGGGTGACTTATTAGATATTTTGAAGCAGATCGGTGAAAAAGAGCACATAGACGATACCTTTCTCTATAATTCATATGCTCAGGATAAACAAGAATTCTTTGCCCGAGAAGTTTTGGATGCGATGGGATTTGATTGGGAGCGAGGTCTTACTGGACTGGCTACCCATCCCTATACGATAAGTTTGGGTAGTGATGATATTAGGATTACTACCCGATATACTGAGCCTAGTGTAACCAGTCCTCTTTTTTCGACCATACATGAAGGCGGGCATGCCTTATATGAAATGGGGGCTTCGAACGAGAGGACGAAAGGTACCTGCTTGGCCAGTGGTGCTTCATTAGCCTTTCATGAGAGCCAAAGTCGTCTTTGGGAAAATATGATTGGTCGTAGTCGT
Organism: Sphaerochaetaceae bacterium; assembly: GCA_028702575.1. Classification (GTDB taxonomy): domain Bacteria; phylum Spirochaetota; class Spirochaetia; order Sphaerochaetales; family Sphaerochaetaceae; genus JAQVOO01. The sequence goes on along the minus strand of JAQVOO010000073.1, from coordinate 1,658 downwards.
GGATTTTGGCAACATTTCTTTCCTAAGTTCAAAGCGCTGTTTCCTACGCAATTGGACCATGTTACCGTTCAGCACTTCGTTGCTGCTATAAACAAGGTGCAGCCCTCTAGTATCAGGGTCAATGCTGATGAAGTAACCTATGGGTTGCATATAATTCTACGGTTTGAATTGGAACGTGAATTATTAGCGGGTACTTTGGCTGTGAGAGACCTGCCCGGTGCTTGGAACGAGAAGATGGAGACGTTGCTTGGCATCAGAGTTGAGGATGATCGCGTGGGAGTGCTACAAGATGTGCACTGGGCGATGGGCGAGTTGGGGTATTTTCCAACGTATGCCTTGGGTAATTTGTATGGTGCTCAAATTATGGATACATTACAACAAGAAGTTGATGTCGGTACTGTGCTCAGTTCTGGAGATTTTTCTCCCATTCGGTTGTGGTTAGATTCCCATATCTTGCAATATGGGTCGATGTATCCTCCTAAGGAACTTTTACAGAAAGTCACCGGAGCACCTTTAGATACTAGGTTTTTCAAACAGTATCTTACGAATAAATATGTGGAGAGTATGTAACATGAATCTACCGAATAAGCTTACTATTTCTCGTTTAGTGATGGCGCCTATCTTTTTCGTTGTATTTCATTTGCCGTTATGGTTTGGCGATAGACTAACATTGCTGTCGGTTGTGTTGTTAGTTGTTGTGTATGCTTTGTCTGAGCTCTCTGATTTATTTGATGGTATTATTGCGCGCAGATGTAATTTGGTAACTGATTTAGGCAAGGTGATGGATCCTTTTGCCGATACATTGAGCCGTTTAACTTATTTTGTTTGTTTTATGAGTGTCAACATTATGCCAGCGTGGGCTTTTGTTATTATTATGTGGCGGGAGTTCTCGATTGTTTTTTTGCGTATGGTAATGATGGGTAAAGGGAAAGCCGTAGCAGCAAATATATGGGGTAAGTCAAAAGCTGTCTTATATGCGGTGGCAGGTTTAGCTGGGATTGTTTATGTTGCCTCTGAGCGGTTGCTTTCTGATTCGATCTGGAAAATTTGGGCAGAACCTATCCTCCTTGTAATTTTCGGGCTAGCCGTTATTGCCTCAATTGCCTCATTCTTAACGTATGTTTCAGCAATTTTCAAAGATGGAGGGATGGACCATTTGACTCGTTAAGTGGCCCTTTCCTGTTTTTTTGACGATTTTGTTCTTTTTTTACTAAACCCCCTAGACGTTGTTGCCTAAAACGGGTAGTATCCACCTCGTTGCTCAGGCGAAAACCTGATAAAGAGGAGTTTTTTTAAAGAGTTCGGTTGCTAATTAGGTTAAAAATTATAAATAGTGGAAATGAGTATTGACACTATGATTTGAAATCTGTTATAACGGTCGAGCGCTCCAAAGAATACTCTTTGGAAAGCAACTAGGAATATGATTTTTTGACAGAGATATAAGAGAAGAGAAGGAAGGATATGCGCGTTGACGATTACCAACAATGGTCGTTGGTCAAAGCGCGGACAACGAAAGTTGTCAAGGAAGTGTAAGGGCTTCCAAGTCAATTCACGAACGAAAGTGAAAGCTAACGTTTTTAGGTATATACTGGAGAGTATATGCCGCGAGGTGACAGGGGAAGACTTGATGTGAATAACGTCCGGCGCTAGTCGTCGGA
>JAQVOO010000003.1:25622-39098 GCA_028702575.1 Sphaerochaetaceae bacterium | reverse complement strand
ATATTACGTTTAAAGTCTTTTAGTTCTAAGCATAATAATGGAAAGGACCTGAGCCCCAAAGAGGTGACAAATAATATTAAAAAGAGATAAAAGTATTGGTATTTTTTATCATGAGTATTTAGTAGGTAGAAATCTGTTTTTTCGCTATGGAACCAACTGATAGATAATTATGAGGGGCTATGTTCTAGGTCTAAGGTTACTTTCCAGGATCCCTTTTTAAACAAATACATCGCCCACAGTGCGACGAGGACATTACTGGTCAGCATGCCAATCCAGATGCCTTGAGTTCCGAGTCCAAAAAGAAGGGGAAGAATGTAGGTTAATGGAACACGTATTACCCAAAGACGCACAATATTTAAGACCATTATTGGGCGAGTCATTCCTCCGCCTTGGAAAGCTCCCAATATTACGTTATATACAGCAAAGAATATGACCGAAATAGTGGTATATTTAAACATCTCCACTCCATATTGCACTACTTCGGCGTCGTTGACGAAAAACATGATTACATACTTACCAAAGAGGAATACCATGCCCATCCCAAGGCTTATAAAAACTCCAATAATCCACATCCCTCTTTTCGCAATAGTTTCAGCTTCAACACTATCTTGTTCACCCAATTTTTTCCCAACTAAGATAGCTACACCCATACTAATACCTTGGGCCGGCATGTTAAATATTGATTGCACACGGTTACCGACACCAAAAGCAGCTATGACAGCTGGACCAAAAGTGTTAACAACACCTTGAACTACAGCAAAACCGAGAGAAGAGATAGATTGCCCAAATGAAGCAGGAAGTCCAATTCGGGTCATCAATCCTAACGTTGGCCAGTGCGGCCGCATTAAAGAAAATCGCACCCGAATGCCTTTGAATCCACCAAATAAAATAACCATAGAGATAGTGCAACTTACCATTCGGGCAATAAAGGTGGCCCAAGCTGCGCCAGCAACTTCCATTGCCGGAATTGGGCCAAAGCCAAATATAAGGATGGGGTCAAGAATAACGTTCAATAACACCGCGACCCCTTTAACATACAATGGTGTCAAAGAATCACCAACACCTAGCAATGCACCCCGTAATATGAAGTCGCCAAATAACAACGGCATGGTTAAAAAGGTAATTGTCATGTATTGAAATGTGTAATCATAGGTTAAACCAGAAGGTACTTGCATTAAAGTTAATAATGGGTGGGCTAGAAAGATTCCAGAGAACATTACAATTATGGACATTAACAGATTTACTAAAAAAACTTGTGAAGCTAAAAAATCGAGCCGTTTTGTGTTCTCCCGATTTGCCCCAAACGCCTGACTCACCATGGTAGTTCCGGCTACTGAAAAAGCAGCCCCAAACACAATAATGAAATTGCTTATATTCATAGTTATGGAAGGTGCGCTGATAGCCTCTTTACCTAATTTTCCTAGAAAGTAAGCATCTACCATGCTATACATGATTTGCAACAAATTTGATGCCATAATGGGTAATGAAATTTTCATTAACTGGGAGGTTAAAGAGGACTGCCCTAGAGGTTTCATATTTTTCTATCATAGCTTTTCATTTGGTTCTTGTCATCAGCACGCACAATCTTTTTGATAGAATTTTACCCACATCCTAGCACTCCCTTTGCTTAAAAACATCCTCTATGATAGAATCTTGCCATTACGTATGCCTCCTTTGGAAGGGGCAAAGGAATGATATATGGAAGCAAAAGACCTTGAGAAAAAAGAAGAACGAAGTTTGAATTTTCTCGAACGTATCATCGAAGATGATTTAGCCAATGGGAGAGTACCCAATAATACAATTGTGACAAGATTCCCTCCTGAACCAAATGGGTATCTACACATTGGGCATATTAAATCTATCTGCATTAATTTTGGATTGGCTGAAAAGTATGGTGGTCGCTGCCATCTACGCCTAGACGACACAAATCCAGAAAAAGAAGAGCTGGAATATATTGAAGCAATTCAACACGATATTACCTGGTTAGGTTTCGACTGGGGTGATTACCTTTATCATGCCAGTGACTATTATGGACAGTTTTATGATATTGCGGTAAATCTGATTAAAGATGGAAAAGCATACATCGATTCTCTTTCGGCAGAACAGATTAGAGAGTACCGAGGAACATTAACAACCCCGGGGAAAAATAGTCCTGATAGAGATCGACCCATTGCAGAGAATTTGCGATTATTTGAGGAAATGCGCGCCGGCAAACATGCTGAAGGAACGTACGTACTGCGGGCAAAACTTGATATGGCCAGTCCCAATCTGAATATGCGCGATCCAACACTATATCGGATTAAGTTTGCCCACCATCCCCGTACTGGAGATGTATGGTGCATTTACCCTATGTATGATTACAGTCATCCAATCAGCGACGCAATTGAAGGGATCACCCACTCAATTTGTACATTAGAATTTGAAGACCATCGTCCGGCATACGACTGGGCAACCTCTATCGATGGCATTGACCACACTCCACGCCAGTATGAATTTGCCCGTCTTAACATTAGCTATATGCTGATGAGCAAACGTCGTCTATTGAACTTGGTTAAATTAGGTGTGGTCTCTGGTTGGAACGATCCACGCATGCCGACGATCACTGGTATCCGGCGCCGCGGCTATAGCCCCGAGTCATTACGTGATTTTGTCGATCGTGTTGGTGTTGCTAAGGTCGAGAGCTTAGTCGACTACAACCTATTAGAATTCTGTGCCAGAGAAGATCTAAATAAACGAGCTAAGCGAGTTATGGCAGTTCTTGACCCATTAAAAGTGGTAATCATCAATTACCCCCAAGATAAAACTGAATGGTTTGATGCTGACAATAACCCTGAAGATCCTGAAGCAGGAACTCGTTCGATCCCCTTCTCCGGTGAAATTTTTATTGAACGTGAAGATTTTATGGAAGTTCCTATAAAAGGATATCACCGATTATATCCAGGCAATGAAATACGATTAAAGCATGCTTATTACATTACTTGTACTGATGTACTTAAAGATGATGAGGGTAACATTACTGAAGTTCATTGCACCTATGATCCTGAATCACAGGGTGGCACGACACCCGATCGCCGCAGGGTACGAGGAACAAGCCACTGGGTAAGTGCCAAGCATGCAATTACTGCTGAGGTGCGACTCTACGATAAACTGTTCCTAGCAGAAATACCTGGAGAAGCTACAGGGGATTACCTCGATGATATAAACCCCGATTCTTTGGTGACTTTAGATAATTGTAAACTGGAACCTTCATTACAAGAGGCAAAACCTGGTGAATATCTCCAATTTATAAGAACTGGATATTTTATGGCAGATGCAATAGACCACAAAACCTCACAACCAGTATTCAACCGAACTGTCTCTCTTCGAGATTCTTGGAGTAAAAAAGTTAAGAAACAAAACCTATAAAAGGAAAGAGCTTAAGCGGAGGACCATTTCAGATTGACGGACCTCCGCTTTTAGTTATACTAAGCATATGCCACGTTATTTTTTTGATGCCCACATGCATGCTATGAATCTCACTCACCCTAATTTTATCTCATTTGTCGATTCGGTTGCTGAAAGCCTTACAGAATTCGTAACTAGTGGAGCCCTATCACCTGGCTATCTTTTGACGCCAGCAAATAGAGGACAGCAAGGCTTAATAACTCTTTTAAACATGTTTAGCCTATTTGAACTCTCAATTGGTGAAATCTTCGCACTTATGGAAGAAGACCTTACAGGAGCCTTCAAAAAACGAGAAGCCTCTGTGAAAGGAAAACCACCAGCTAACCTAGTCTATCCCCCTGAACCCTATATTCGTGACGGTTTATTTCATTTCAGATCAATGAAATATGACCGATTCGGACTTATCCCATTAGTAATGGATTTTTCACGAATAAGCGGTGAAGAAGATAGTAAATCTTATTATACGAGCTTAAAGCAAGATAAAATTCTCTCTTACGTGAAAGACACTTTAGAGGGGATCGCAAAGTATAAATCAATGCATCTCGATGGTATGCTCGAATTTTTCCCTTTCTTAGGTATTAATCCTGAAGTTCATACTTTAGACTTCATCCAAGAGTTAATATCGCTCTATGTGCGTCGCGATAATTCTCCTGATTGGGGACAAGTTCCTTCCCCTAAGCGATTCCGAGGTATTAAATTCTATCCACCACTTGGAACAGATCCCTGGCCAGAAGAAAAACAGAACCTAGAGAAAGTTGCCTACATATATGACTTTTGCCAAACTAATTCCATACCAATTATTACCCACTGTGATGACCAAGGTTTTAGAGGAGTTCCCGCAAAACAGGCTCAACACTATACTAACCCAGCTACATGGATTCCTGTTTTAGAACATTACCCCCAATTAAAAATTGATTTTGCCCACTACGGCCGCCAATACAACCCAATCGGGAAATCTCCCTTACAAGTTTTCCTCGACCGATCGGCGACCAACGACCCTTGGTTTACCCAGATTATAGACTTGATGTCACGCTTTGAAAATGTTTATGCAGATTTTTCCTTCAGCGGCACTGACCCTCTCTTCTATAAAAACCTACATAAATTTATTCATGAACAGGAAGATAGTGCTATCACCCAAATGATACTCAATCGCTCCATGTTTGGATCCGACTTTACTGTAAATTTAGCAAAAGTAGAATCTTACACCAATTACTTGAGAATTTTTGAAGAAAGTCCCTTCAGTGATGAAGAAGTCCATGGTTTTGTTTCAACTAATCCCATTAGATTCCTTGGCTTAGAACTTGAGGAATAATATAAACCTGCCAAATTAAAATGGCCACCTAAATTGTTAGGTCCAGTGGCCATATCTTACTAAAATAGTGTTCTAATCTTCTTTCTTTTCATCTTCACGCCGAAAAGAATTCTCTTGATCGCCACCCCGAGATCTAGTCGGCTTAAATCGATCATATCCATAAGGTTTTGGACCACCTCTACTCGATTTTTTATCTCGATCATCACGTGGCCGGCCTCTGTCAAAAGAACGGTCCTCGCGCGATCGATCCCGATTAAAGGAACGATCATCACGTGGTCTCTCCCGATCATAGGGCCGATCAGTACGTGGTCTCTCCCGATCATAGGGCCGATCAGTACGTGGTCGATCCCGATCAAAGGGCCGATCAGTGCGTGGTCGATCTCTATCAAAAGAGCGCTCCCCTCGCGGTCTGTCTCGATCATAGGGGCGATCTGTTCTGGGACGATCTCTATCAAATGAGCGCTCCCCTCGCGGTCTGTCTCGATCATAGGGGCGATCCGTTCTTGGTCGATCCCGATTAAAAGAACGCTCCCCTCGTGGTCTGTCTCGATCATAGGGGCGATCAGTGCGTGGTCGATCTCTATCAAAAGAGCGCTCCCCTCGTGGTCTGTCTCGATCATAGGGGCGATCCGTTCTGGGTCGGTCTCTATCAAATGAGCGCTCCCCTCGCGGTCTGTCTCGATCATAGGGGCGATCCGTTCTTGGTCGATCCCGATTAAAAGAACGATCATCACGTGGTCTGTCTCGATCAAAGGGACGATCTGTTCTGGGTCGATCTCTATCAAATGAGCGCTCCCCTCGTGGTCTGTCTCGATCATAGGGGCGATCAGTACGCGGTCGATCTCGGTCAAATGAGCGTTCCCCTCGTGGTCTCTCCCGATCATAGGGGCGATCTGTTCTAGGCCGATCTCGGTCAAAAGAACGTTCCCCTCGTGGTCTCTCCCGATTCCCATCACGTTGGGTTCCTCTTCGGTCATCAAACTTACGAGGACTTCGCTCTCTTCTCTCAGCTCTAGGACGATCATCTTTTTGTGAACTCTTATCTTGTGGTACTGTTTCAATATTTTTAGTAATTGGAGCAGCTGTTTCGCCTGGATGCCTTCGTTCATAACGCCGTTGCTTCGCATTCTTTCCATCATCAGGTTGTGGTACTACAACTTCATCTTCATCCCAATCTAGGACAAATATGTCATCTTCATCGTCTGCTTCATAATCAAATTCATTATCAACGGTTTCAGCTTCATTTTGTAAATCTACAATAGGCTCAATCGGCGCTATTATAGTTTTTACCACCTCTTCGGCGGCAACTTCATCTTGCAGATTGAGGATGGGCTCAACCTTCTCTACTAAAGTCTTTTCCACCTCTGCGGTGGTAACTTTTTCTCGCACATCTTCTTGCAGAGGTGCTTTCATATCTTCTTTCTTTTCCAAAATCCAACTCCTTAGAGATCTCTTCTTTGTGGAGAAGCCGGGGGCCGCGATTTCCCTAGTAATTTCTCGCACATCATATCCGTGGAGTCTGTCCTTTTCGATTCGAAATCGTCTAAGATTCGTCGAGAATAACAGTTTTCCACCAGTAACCAATAATCCGTTAAGGAGCTCAATAAACTTAATGTAATCACGTTGCACATTAAAATCTTGCTCCCTTTTTTTGCTGTTGGAAAAATTCGGTGAGTCGACTACTATAATATCGAACTTCTTCCGTTCTTTCACAGCGTTTCTTATATACTCTCTAGCATCTTGGGAAACACAGGGATACGTACCCCCTGAAAATCCGTTCGCGGCCAGATTCTTTTCACACCATTGTGTTTTTGTAGATGAGACATCGACCGAAGTAACGCTCTTTGCACCACCCGAAGCTGCATAGACACTAAACCCGCCTGTATTAGCAAATAAGTTTAAGACATCTAAATTAGCACTCATCGCACGTAATTCATTACGAGCAACCGCTTGTTCAAGAGTTAATCCGGTAAAACTATAGTCAGTAAGATTTACGAGAAATAGCAATCCATTTTCGCGCACTGTTATGATTTGAGATTGGCCGGATAATCGGTTTCTTAAAGCCTTTTCAGAACTCCCCTTTCTAGGTCGAAAGACTACATGGTCACGTTCAACATAGAGCATCCGTGACACAATATCACAAACTTGCTCTACATCATCTTCTGCTAATTGATGGTCACTATGTTCGGTAATTCGTACATAAGGACCATAAATATCTACAGAAATCGGCAAGTCAATCAAGTTACGATCATACACACGCATAACATCCGTTTGTTGTTTAAGCATGATTCTTCTCATCTGTAGCGCATTGCGCTTCAACAATTTACCAAAATCCTTCGCTATGTATTTATCCATCACCTTTTTGATTGCCTTTCATCGCAGGAGTATATATGATAAAATAACAAAAAGATAGTGAAGAGGATAGATAATGGAAGACGACGCAAAACAATTCATCGAAAATCTAGAAAATCGGTTTGGCGGAAAAATTAATTATCGCACCTATAGCACCTGGTTTGGATCAGATACTGGTGTAGTTAGGGAATTTGGAGTATTTATCTATGAAATAGATGGTGTTTTTCATTTTGAAGACTTTGAGCGAAAACCTTCTATGTTTGGGTTCTCTATAAAGCCTCGCAAAAACCAACCAGCATATGTGAAGCTGGAGGGATCTTTTACCGCTAAAGAGATTCAAAGCATCTCGGTTGTTACAAAATCAAATGCAATGGCTTGCGTGCAAGGCTATCGCAAACAATCTTCAATTGAGCCAGCTGGCACCTTACAGAAAATATTTAGCCCATTGGTTACCAAGGTAGTATTACAAAATGGTTTAACCTATTTTTTTGAACTCATTAACCACAAAGAATTCTTTCAAAAAATCAAGGAGGATGCCAATGGGAGCATTCAAAGCTTATGACATCCGGGGCATCTACAATAAAGACTTTGATAAACATTTTGTCTATAAAGTAGGTTATTTCCTCTCATCTCTACTCAAAACAGATCATATCGTTGTTGGCAGAGATGTACGGGCGACTAGCGATGAAATCTTTGCCTCTTTAGCGCAAGGAATCACCGACAGTGGATCCGATGTTTGGGATATTGGACTCTCAACTACACCTATGGTTTACTTTGCAACAGTCCATCTAGACGCCGGAGGCTCGGTCCAAATTACTGCTAGTCACAATCCAGCCATCTACAATGGACTCAAGATTTCTCGTAAAGGTGCCTTACCGGTCGGGGAAGACTCTGGTCTACGGGATCTCGAGAAATTAGTTAATGAAGGGACGATAACTAAAGCAAAAGTACCAGGGCGGATTCTTAACAAACCAGTTAAAGAAGATTATATAAAATTTCTCACTCCTTATATCCCCGATGTAACAGAGTTGAATTTAAGCTTTGACCTTTCCCATGGTATGGCGAACCTCATTACCAAAGATTTACTTGGAGAGCATCATCATTACCTCTACGATCATTTTGATGGTACCTTTCCGGCCCACGAACCCAACCCTCTTGAGGTAGAAAATTGCAAAGACCTTATGGCTGCAGTAATAGCCAACAAAAGTGATATCGGTATAATTTTTGACGGAGATGCAGACAGGGTCATGTTTATCGATGAAAAGGGAAGATTTATTCAACCTGACTACATAACTGCTTTGATTGGTGAATACTATCTAGCAAAAGAAAAAGGTAATGTCTTGCAAGATATTCGCACAAGCCGTTCAACAACTGACCGCTTGGAGAAACTAGGAGCACAGGTAACTACATGGAAAGTTGGTCATGCCTTTGCCAAAATTAAATTGCGGGAAATTCAAGGAATTTTTGGCGGAGAACTCGCAGGTCATTATTATTTTAGAGATTTTAATTATTGTGATTCTGGCATGTTAGCAACCTTAATAGTCCTTCAGGTTGTAGCTGAAATTCATGCAAAGGGACAAACACTCTCCAGTTTTATCGACACTCTTGTTACGTATGCTAATAGCGGTGAACGCAACTTTAAATTAGAGCAAAAAGATGAAGCAATGGCTGCGTTATACCAAAAATATGGTATTGAGCAAAGCCCGATACGTATTTTAGATTTCGATGGCTATCGCATAGAATTTGAAGATTGGTGGTTCAATGTGAGAAAATCTAATACTGAACCCTATTTACGCTTGGTAGCTGAAGCCAAAACTCAAAAGCAATTAGATGAAAAATTAGTTGAAATCTCAGCTATAATTACAAGTTTCTCTTAAGCTAATCATTTGAATGTTAGTTAGTGTAAGGAGCATAGTTCATGAAAGTTTTACTCTGTGGTGGTGCTGGATATATAGGTACTCATGTTGCTTTAGAATTTATAAGGCGTGGCGATCAAGTCGGAATCCTCGACAACTTTTCCAGTGGATTACGTGAAAATGTAAGACCTGAAGTGCAACTTTATGAAGGAAGTATCCTTGATAAAGCACATTTGGATCGTACCCTAAGCGAAAAATGGGATACAGTAATTCATTTAGCAGCATTCAAAGCTGCTGGCGAATCGATGCTGGAACCAGCAAAATATGCAAATAATAATATTTGCGGTTCATTGCTATTGTTATCGGCATGTGTTGAACATGGCGTAGCTAATTTCATCCTCTCCTCCTCTGCCGCAGTATATGGCGAACCAACGTATCTCCCAGTTGATGAAAAACACCCCACACTCCCTACTAATTATTATGGTTATACGAAACTAGCCATTGAAGATAATTTAGCTTGGTTTTCCCGCCTTAAAGGGCTCAATTATGTATCTTTGCGCTATTTCAATGCTGCTGGTTATGACCCTAACGGAGAGATGTTGGGCTTAGAAACCAATCCAGCCAACCTAATTCCTGTGGTGATGGAAGTTGCTAGTGGGATACGAAAATCTATCCAGATATATGGTGATGACTACCCCACTAAGGATGGTACCGGCGTACGTGATTATGTTCATGTCTCAGACCTCGCCATTGCCCATGCCCAAGCCGCAGACTACCTGATGCAAGGGAATGGATCTTTAGTGGTAAATTTAGGCAGTGAACAGGGTCTAAGTGTACGGGAAATTGTAGAGTGTGCACGCCAAATAACAGGAAAAGCTATCGATGAAAATATTGTTGGTCGACGTCCTGGGGATCCGGCAAAATTAATAGCTTCTTCTACTAAAGCTTTAAAGACCCTTGGTTGGAAGCCAAAATTCAGTTCAGTCGAAACTATCATAGAAACAACCTGGAAGGTGTATCAATCAAAAGCTAAAGAAAATAGCTGAACAACCAAAAACGTATTGACATGAAAAGGTTAATCCGGTAAATTACCCATGATTCGTACTAAATGGTATGAACATTCCCCTGTAGCTCAGTCGGTAGAGCAGGTGGCTGTTAACCACCCTGTCGGCAGTTCAAATCTGTCCGGGGGAGCAAAGAAAGACCAGATTCTTTATAATAAGAATCTGGTCTTTCCTTTTCATTACCTGCATGTTAGCTAGCATTAGTGCGAATTGCACATAAAGAATAAGAATATAAGCTACTCTTTAAATATCCAAACCGTTGAGTGCCCTTTCCCCTCGCCTCGACACGGAGGAAATCGTTTACCGACTTTCATCGTTACAGTTCTCTGATTATGGTCCTGACAGACATATACGCCAGCCTTCTCACATACAGCACCCGTCTTAATAGACAATTCTGAATCATTTATAGGCTCTGAAGACAGGAGTTGGTTATGTGCTTGGGTAACCTCTTGAAAATATCGAATCCAAACTAATGCTAAAAGTGCTAAGACGATAACAACCGTAAATATATTCAATGTTATTCGCGAACCTGCAAGAAGAAACGTAATAACTAACACTAGGACTAAGACGAGAGAAATGCCAAGTGACTTCTTCAACTCTTTACTCATAAATCAAAGCCTCCTTTTGTATCCTTTGCATTAATGGCGTTTGGGAGATTTCATACAAGGGAAAAACATAGAAGGTTCTGCGACACTCCCTAGAATTATAATACTACACTACCACAAAAGACACAAACGGATTGCAAAATAGGGACTTCCTTATGACATCGAAAAAGCCGCCCCTTCATCGGGGCGGCTGAGTAATTCACATAAGTGAGCATTTATTTCTTGTTATGCTTCACCATATAATCGGTAAGGACTTCATCCAAACCTCTGCCGAACATTACCACAGGACGGTTAAGCATTGTGTACCCGTCACCACCAGCGGCCATAAAGTCATTAGTCGCTAATGTATAGGTCGCATTGCGGTCAATAGACTTGCCATTGATTAGCACGCGTTTGATTCTGTTTCCAGGATCAGAGAAACGGCTGTAAACAATAGCCATGTTATTAGTCTGTGGGAATCCACCATTGCTTTCAGGTAATCTTGAATACCCCCATTCGAGAGCATCGTAAATATCCTGACCAGTTACTTCCACAACCACAACAGTGTTGTTGAAAGGAAGAACTGTGATGATATCACCACGACTTACATCACCGGCCTTAATTGAAGCTCGGATTCCGCCACCGTTGGTTAATGCAACGTCTGCGCCAGTAGATTCTACCATTGCAGCAGCAATCATGTTACCAAGGTTAGTGGGTTTCGTCCGTACATTGCCCCGTTCACCATCAAGTAGTACAGGAGTGTAGGCAACGATTTCGCTTGTAATCTTAGCCAAAGTCTTTTTCTGGGATTCAACGTAAGCAGTTACTTTTGGATCCGCTTTAACTTCAGTAATTCCTAATTGCTTTGCCAATTCGCTGGTGGAAGGATCCGCCACTTCAGAGGCAGGCACTAAAAGAGCATATTCACTGACTGCTTTGCCATTACGGACTGCGATTTCCACAACACCAACGTACTTCATGTACTCCCCTGCTGATACTATGAGAGTATCACCAACACGGAGTCCATTTTCTAGCACAGAATGGCTGTGTCCATCGACTATCAAGTCAATACCCTTGATATTCTCAGCAATCATTTTACTGGTCACACCATAGGAACCATCTTCATCGAGACCAATATGACCTAGCAAAATAACATAGTCAGCGCGTCTGTTCACTTCATCTACAAGAGCTTGAGCTCCATAGACCACTTCATCGCTCATGAATGAAAGACCTTTAACATTCTTTGGATGAGTCTTAGTTTCTGTATCGGGAGTGGTTGCACCAATCACACCAACAGTAAACCCATCAAAGTAATAGAGTTGATAAGGCTGGAATACCATGTTTCCATTTTCATCAAGAACGTTAGCCGACAATACTCGAACGTCCGAATATTTCTCAGCAATTTTAGTAGCCTCAATTAAACGATCTTTCCCATAATTGAAGTCGTGGTTTCCAGGTGCTACTGCATCATAACCTAACATATCAAGTAAGACACCCGCGGTCTCACCTTCAAAGAGGTTCGTCAGCAACGTACCATGTGTTACATCACCAGCATCAAGCAACAAGTTCTTGTTCGTAATTGCGCGGCCCATGTCTACCAAAGTGGATAACTTGGCATAACCTACACCAGGCCCCTCTTCAATTCTTCCATGAACATCGTTTGTATGAACAACATAGAGGTAGAAGTTTTTCTCTCCGTCATAAGATTTGACAATTACATCATCATCAACATCTGGCATTGCAGGAGCAACTACTACAGGAGCAGGCTTAGCAACTTCAACAACTACTTTCTCAGGTACCTTAACCTCTACCGGCTTGGTTACCTTCGCATAGGTAGTTTTTACATAATCAATATACGATTTAACTTCAGCATCTTCGGGCACATAATCAATTCCAGCCCATTGTGCTAAGGCAGACTGTGACGGCTTTTGCACGTCAGCTGCATTAATCCGTAACGGAGTGACGCTTGTTACTTTGTTGTCTTTGACATGGACTTCAACCAGCCCAACACTCGACAATCTTTCACCAGCATTCACAATAACTGTATCGCCGACTCGCTTACCACCGGCTGGAGCCATTGCTCCCTTACCGTCGATAATAAGGTCAATGCCTTTCACGTTTTGAGCTATTACTTCACTTGTAATGCCTTCAACGTTCCCGATATTACCTAGCACTACGACAAAGTCAGCTACTTCACGGACGAGATCGACCGCATACTGCGCACTGTCGACGATATCTTGATTTAAGAAAGATAATCCTCGAGCTGGAGCAGGAGCAGTTACACCGGCTACTGCCACTACAAAACCATTGTAGTAATAGAGCTGGTACGGTTGGAAGACCCACTCACCGCGAGCATTTAGCACGTTCGCACTCAACACCTTTAAGGCTGCATTAGCTTCGGCAAAACGAGCTGCTTCAATGAGGTAGTCAGAACCATAGGCAAAATCTGCCGGCCCAGGGGCTACTGCATCATAGCCAAGTAGATCAAGGAGGACCCCGGCGGGTTCACCCATAAACTTCTCTACTATTGCGGAACCACTGGCAGCATTTCCTGCATCAAGGAGCAGTGTTTTGTTCGTTAAGGAACGACCAAACTTCACTCCAGTTGCAAGTTTCGCATAACCAATACCTTCATCAAGACTGCCTAATGCATCATTCGTATGAGCAATATACAGATCAAATTCGGTGAATCGGTCATTTGATTTCACTACCATATCTTTGGTAGGTGCCTTGCGTTCAACTACTACAGGAGCAGGCTTAGCAACTTCAACAACTACTTTCTCAGGTACCTTAACCTCTACCGGCTTGGTTACCTTCGCATAGGTAGTTTTTACATAATCAATATACGATTTAACTTCAGCATC
>JAQVOO010000003.1:0-25522 GCA_028702575.1 Sphaerochaetaceae bacterium | reverse complement strand
CAACTACTACAGGAGCAGGCTTAGCAACTTCAACAACTACTTTCTCAGGTACCTTAACCTCTACCGGCTTGGTTACCTTCGCATAGGTAGTTTTTACATAATCAATATACGATTTAACTTCAGCATCTTCGGGCACATAATCAATTCCAGCCCATTGTGCTAAGGCAGACTGTGACGGCTTTTGCACGTCAGCTGCATTAATCCGTAACGGAGTGACGCTTGTTACTTTGTTGTCTTTGACATGGACTTCAACCAGCCCAACACTCGACAATCTTTCACCAGCATTCACAATAACTGTATCGCCGACTCGCTTACCACCGGCTGGAGCCATTGCTCCCTTACCGTCGATAATAAGGTCAATGCCTTTCACGTTTTGAGCTATTACTTCACTTGTAATGCCTTCAACGTTCCCGATATTACCTAGCACTACGACAAAGTCAGCTACTTCACGGACGAGATCGACCGCATACTGCGCACTGTCAACAATTTCTTGATTTAGGAATGAGAGCCCTCTTGTATCCGCCGGGGGGGCAGTTACACCAGCTACCGCCACTACAAAACCATTGTAGTAATAGAGCTGATACGGTTGGAAGACCCACTCACCACGAGCATTTAGCACGTTCGCACTCAGCACCTTCACGGCTGCATTAGCTTCGGCAAAACGAGCTGCTTCTACGAGGTAGTCAGAGCCATACGCAAAATCTGCCGGTCCAGGTGCTACTGCATCATAGCCAAGCAGATCGAGTAGAACCCCTGCGGGCTCTCCCATAAACTTCTCAACTACCGCTGAACCACTGGCGACATTCCCTGCATCAAGGAGTAGTGTTTTGTTCGTTAAGGAACGACCAAACTTCACTCCGGTTGCAAGTTTTGCATAACCAATCCCCTCATCAAGACTGCCTAATGCATCATTAGTATGAGCAATATACAGATCAAATTCGGTGAATCGGTCATTTGATTTTACCACCATCTCTTCTGTGGGAGGCTTCCTGACAGCAATCTCAGGGGCTACTACCTCTTCCACTGGTGGGGTTACCACAGGTTTCTCAACTGGAACTTC
Source organism: Sphaerochaetaceae bacterium (assembly GCA_028702575.1). Classification (GTDB taxonomy): domain Bacteria; phylum Spirochaetota; class Spirochaetia; order Sphaerochaetales; family Sphaerochaetaceae; genus JAQVOO01. The sequence continues at coordinate 24,462 of JAQVOO010000003.1, read as the reverse complement.
GGCGACGACCTCCTCTACAGGCGGAGTTACCGGAGTAACAGGTTTGACAACTGGCGCTGCCGGTTCTATTGCTTTGACTTTTGGGGTTGTTTGACAACTGATAACTGCAAAGGCAAGCAAAGCGACCAACAACGTCGTGATAAGACTTCTTGAAAGACGTTTCACGTGTTTCCTCCTCATGGACATTCTTTTGAGTCATTATACATCATCACTATAACATACTGTACATATTCTGGATACAGAAAAAATACAAAAATCTACGTCAAGCTGGCTATATTATGGTAAAAATGAATCCTTTTAAATATTTGGACTCAGGAAACGAGGTTCGAATGGGATGATCCGAGGGTTGTCCTAGAGTCTCTAAAATCTGCACCTCCCTTTTTGCATCGATAGCGGCCCAAGCAATTGCAGTTTGAAACTGCTCTCTTGAGACTCCACCTGAACAAGAAAATGACATAATGATTCCATTTTTTCGAATCTTTTGAATCGCTAATCTATTCAAATCTTTATATGCACGTAAAGCATTCGGAACTTGGCTTTTAGTTTGAGCGAGTTTTGGAGGATCTAAAATAATGAGATCGTACCTATCCTGATCCATATTGCGCAAATATTGGAATACATCCGCTTTAATCCGTTGCAACCGCTTGGCAGAATCACTAGGAACTTTTCCTTGTGAGATATTTGCCTGAAGTTGAGAAGCAAGCCTCTCAAGTGCGGTTTCAGAGCTATCGACGGCAGTTATTGATTGAGCACCCCATTTCAATGCATTGTAGGAGAACCCTCCTGTATAGCAAAATGCATCTAAAACTTCTCTACCTTGAGCATAATTTGCCAATCGAGCCCGATTTTCACGTTGGTCACAATAGAACCCACTTTTTTGGCCGGCTCCTAATGCCATTGTATATAATAGGTCATTTTCAAGAAAGTTAATTTCTGAATTATTGGGCATGGTGGGTTTAATTTGTCCGTCAACATAGTACTCAACCACTTCTTTTAACTGTTCGATACCACAAAACGCACTATCTGTGGCAACTACAATAACTGTTGGATTTAAGAGTTGTTGCAATGTTTGGACAATAAGTAAACGATGGAACCAAGCTACTCGAGCTGAGATGATACAAACAATAGTACTAGCGAAAACATCGACAGTAATACCAGGAAGAAAATCAGCTTCACCGTGAACTAAGCGAAACGCATTGGTCTGGGACAATGTATTGAATAATAGCTGGCGACGTTGTACTGCTTTTGTGAGGGTATCAATCCACCAACTTTGATCTGGGATCTGCGCACTATCCCAGCTCAACAATCGTATGGGGATGTGGCTACGTTCATCGTACCATCCATACGCAATAAAAGCTCCTGAGGCCGCTTCCACTCGAACGACCGCGGGTTGTTTTTCAAGCCCATTTTTAGGCGTCTTAGAAATAGCACCACTGAATACCCACGGGTGGTGGCGAACTAACTGCTTCTCTTTCCCTTCTCGAATGCGAATTGAGGCTAATGCTGTATACAAATCTACTCCTCTTTCAATATACCCTAAAAGACAATAGCCTGTGCGTTAAGCACAGGCTACTTTCTATGATTAATGGACCTACATCAGGTCTTTAGGCTTACGTGCAGTATTACCGCTCTTTTCACAATAAGCGATATGCCGCAGTTTACCATTTTCAAAAACTGACTTCATTTTGATTACTCCACCCCAGCGACTAGTAAGACTTTTATCGCTAGCGTTACGTCGAGCGTTTTTAGAAATTGCTCCTGCCATATTTTTATCCCTCCATAATTAATCTTCACATCTACCAGACGACTATAACAAAACATTGAAGTTTCGTCAAAGGCTCATCTCTAGTTTTTTTATAAATTTCATTGTCATTTTGTAATCATTATTCTACATTAGGAGTATGGGCAGACTAATAAAAGCACTACACAAAGGTATTAAAGAATTATTTCTCTTGCCAACCCACATCTACCGGGCCCTTATTTCCCCTTGGCTCCCCCGCTCTTGTATCTATACCCCCTCTTGCTCCGCCTATTTGGTGACATCTGTGCGTACTCATGGCGTGGCAAAAGGAACACTACTAGGACTCGCTCGGATCGGTCGGTGTCATCATACCCTCTTTTGGGGAGGCTCAGATCCCATTCCAGAAAAATTCTCATGGAAAGCAATAAAAAATCCCTATATAATTTTTCGTAAGCATCGCCACAAAAAATCAAAATAGAGTTCTAAAGTTGCGTCTCTTCGGCAATATCCTTTACGAATGTAATCAGAACCCTTAGCGCTTTTTCGTTATACCCCCCCTCAGGTATTATAATATCGGCAAACTCCTTAGTTGGTTCGATAAAACTGAAATGCCCAGGTCGGACCACTTCGAGATATTGACGTACGACCGACTCAACTGTCCGCCCTCTCTCACTTATATCACGTTGCAGACGGCGGATGAAACGTATATCGTCTGGGGTGTCAACATATAGTTTTAAATCAAGAAGATCCCTGATTTTTTTATCATAGAGAAGCATTAGTCCCTCAATAATGACCAACGGGCGCGGTTCAACTTGCACACATTCAGATCGGCGCCGATGATGAACAAAATCATATTGCGGCATTTCAATTGCCTGTCCGGCTTTCAAGCAACACAAATGCTCATATAATAAAGGGGTATCAAAGGCATCAGGATGATCAAAATTATAGGCGGTAATATTTTCATTACTCATATATTCGGCTGAGTGATAATAATTGTCCTGAGGAATAAAGACAAAATCATTAACAACCTCATTAATCTTACGAACAATCGTTGACTTTCCCGAACCCGAACCACCAGTAATCCCGATTATGCGTACGTCCATAAGTTATCCCCTTCTCCATTACCATCCATAGTAGCGAGCACTAGGATGCACGACAAGTACAGATCAATCAACTTTGAGAAGTTTTTGGACTCCCCAAGCCAGCATGGAAAGATTTTCAATAACGAACCAAGATCGCCCGTAAACCTCTGGGGGACATAACCCATCTGGTTGCTCTGGAGGGTTAAACAAATCATGATATGGCACAGAAGGAATCTTACAATAAAGAACATAATGCTCTACCGGAGAATTATTTGTTGTATACCAGACCTCCCAAAAAGAGCTCTCTAATTCAGATACTAGTGGAACCGCATGAATGATATAATAAGGCTCTTTTTGTACGATCAACCAGGTATGACTGGCATATCCAGTTCTATCTAAAGAATCGGGAAAAACAGTGCGCATAGATATTCCAAGCTCGCCAAACGCAAGCGCCAGAGAGTAATACTGTGATTGATTCATATACATCCCCTAACAATACCAAAACTTTGAAATACAAACCTATGTTCTGACCCGAAGTGCTCAACCTTTACGACGCCACCGTTCTGCTCGATGTTTCATTCGACTCAAGCGAGCATCCAGATTTCTAATATCTACAACAACATCAGAGATCTTCTTTTTGATATCTTCAGTTTCATGTAACAACAATGAAGAATCAGGCGTATCTTTTAATCGTTTACTCACATCAAAAAGAGATTGTTTAAGAGCCTCATGCGTATCACGTATTTTCTTCAATTTTTTTTCTAAACGGAGAATCTCCTCCTCCATCCTAGTAAGTGCACGTTTACGAATATCCCGCAAAGTCATCTACATACCCTCCCTCTAGCACCTCTTAGTATACCACACAAGCACAATGCAAACAAAATTTACATTGTTGTATATTCCAATCTGCTCTCTTTTTATAGACAACATCGCCCAACACAACCACCTACTCCCAATACTACGGACACCATCTATCTGTCCATTATGTCCTTAACAACTCTCGAACGATCATGCGACTCTCTTTTACGGTTAAAAACCCAGCCGCCACAGCACCAATTAAGGCAACTCCAAAACCTGCACCATCGTCAATGTGAGCTACGTGGACGGGCATGTTGAAGTGACGGGCAAGAGCATGCAAGAACAACTCATTCTTGCGGACAGAACTACCAGTAGCGACAATGGTCTCAATTGCGCTAAACCCTTCCTTTGCATCACGACTAAAATCATGGAGCTCTTTGACTATACCGTCGATGGCTCCTAAAACAAAATTACCCACTGTGAAATTATCTAATCCTATATTTTGGATTGAACCCCGCACTGAAGGATCCTTGCGCGAACCACTGAACCTGGTATCGAAGATCAGTGGATTATCTCGATTAGCTTGAAGGGTTGCTTTTTTCATACATTCAAAAACTTGTTCGTCCTCTATCTCTAATCCTGCTAGTTTACAGGCAGATAACAAAAACTTTTCAATGGTTTCATACGCTTTACCGGCTGTTAACGTTGCTCCAACATGTAAATATCCCAGCTCCAAGAAAGGTCTAAGTTCCATGGAACTAGGCCCCTGCTTCATTTCATTACATAACGAAATTTGACCACTAGTACCCAAATTTACCAAAGCAGATCGCTGCCAATCACCAACCATTCCAAAGAAGCCAGCTTGATTATCACCGACGGGGAACGCCACCGGGACCTTAGCAGGAGTATAACCGGCAATCGAAAAAGGGGGCGCTGCTTGGAAGAAACTCCCCGAATCCTCTTTTAAGACCGTATCTAAGACTAAAGGATCAAATTCTAAGGAGATCGGATCGAAAGCTCCCAAGGGCCCTAAACAACTCGGATCTGATTTAGTAAGGGGAAACCCAACTAAACGGCTCGTAATGTACTCTAAAATCCCACAGAACCCCACTGCTTGAAGAGGAACCCTACCCATACGAAGATTAGCAAAATGAGTTAACAACCCATATCCTGCTGGCATCAGTACCCCAGTTTGCTCATAGAGCAAATCCTGAGAACTAATGCCGTCAACTAATTGCATCGCTCTTTGATCAAGCCAAGTATATAACGGTGAAACTGCCACTCCAGATTGGTCATAATACAAGATTCCATGCACTTGTCCGGTAACTGCAATAGAGGCAATCGGCTTTCCCACTCCACTGAGTAAGCTACGAACAGCCTGTTCTATAGATTCAGGGCTTTGGGCATAGGCATAAAATTCGTCGGTAATAAGTCGCTTATTGGGCAAAGAGGTACAAGGCGGAACACTCATTTGGCCTAACTCATATGCAAGGAGGGTGATATTTGTGGTCCCGATATCTATGCCAATATGGACTTTTTTCATAGTATTTCTCTAGTTTTAAACATATCATCTTTTATAGTAAGAATAGGCTCTTCTTGACAACTTGTCCAATAATTTTTTGCTCCTAGTCGCCAAACCAGAAAAGTTACGCTATACTGAGCATATGGCTAACTTTAAACTTGGATTATATGAAAAGGCACTTCCAGACACGGTCTCCTTTGAACAAAAGCTCGTGATTGCGAAACAAACAGGTTATCATTTCTTAGAGATAAGCATAGATGAAACAGATGAAAAACTGGCACGCCTAGATTATTCTGCAACCCAAATGCAAGAACTTTTAGATATGAGCCGCCGCTTAATTCCGATAGGATCACTGTGCCTTAGTGGGCACCGACGCTTTCCGTTAGGCAGTGAAAGAACACAGATACGCCAACGAGCCCTAGATATTATGGAACAATCCTTACACCTAGCGGCATTCCTCGGTATCCGTATTATTCAATTAGCTGGCTATGATGTTTATTACGAGCAATCAAATGCCAAAACAAGAGCATTGTTCATCGAAAGTCTTCATACCTGTGCCTCATTAGCTGCTAAACATGGTGTAACCTTGGCTTTTGAAACTATGGAAACGCCATTTATGAATACAGTTGAAAAAGCACTAGAGTTCGTCCAAAAGATTAACTCCCCTTATCTTCAAATCTATCCCGATCTTGGTAATATTGTAAACGCTGCCTATGCTCTAAACAAAGATCCTGTTCACGATTTATTAACGGGTGCAGGTCACATTGTTGCTATCCATATTAAAGAGAGCTTACCAGGAAAATTCCGAGAAATCCCCTATGGAACAGGCCATGTCGATTTTAATCGCTTACTCGAGACCTGTTGGAATTTAGGGGTACGCCGCTATGTTACTGAGTTTTGGCATACGAGTGCTCTCGATTGGAAACAACAAATAAAAGACTCCTATGCATTTATCTTCGACTCATTCTTTGCTCAAAAATAACTCTCCTAGCCCTCTGTTCATAGTTGTCCTATTGCACAGATGCGGATCGCGGTTTATGTTTGTAAAAAGAAGTCTGCAGAACCAAGTATACATCAACAGGAACCCACATCGTTTGGGATTTATAATGAGGAGATTTTATGATTTTACCTTTTTCAGATAACCTCCCTAAAATTGACAAAGCACTCTACATTGCCCCCAATGCCACCCTTGTAGGATCTATAGATCTAGGCCATGAAAGTACCATCTGGTTTAACGCAACGCTCCGCGCTGACCTAGCGGCAATTACAATTGGTGCTGGCTCGAATATTCAAGATAGTGCTATCATCCATGTAAATACTGAAAAACCAACTATGATTAAAGACCGGGTAACTATTGGACACGGGGCCATTATTCATGGCTGTACAATCAACGAAGGGTGTTTAATAGGTATGGGGACAATCATTTTAGATGAGGCGGATATTGGTGAATATTGCTTAGTAGCGGCAGGATCATTAATCACGCCTCGTAAACATTTTCCACCCCGTTCTTTAATTATGGGTTCACCCGCCCGCGTTATTCGTCCACTGACGGCCGAAGAATTAACGGATATGGCCGAGAACACCCTCCATTACATCCAATTGGGGTATACCTATAGACAACAATCTTAAAGAAAATTGAAAAGTGCAAGCGGCTCATCAATCATACCCAAAACATAGGGTTGCGGAGGAATTGCATGCCCCTTAGTAAACCCAAACCCCCAATCAACACCCACGAAATCAACACCTACGGCAACAGCTCCATCAAAATCGTGGGGGGTGTCTCCAACCATAATGACTTGTGAATAATCAGGCTGTTTTAACCGTTCAAGAGCTAGGTTGATGATATCCGCTTTTGTTAGTTTTCCCTCAGAATCGGCTCCGGCAATGGTTTTAAAGTATGGCTCTAGACCAAAGTGTGTTAACATGTGTGTAGCCAGAGATTCCAGTTTTAATGTAGCGACTCCCAAGACGAATCCCCTAGTCGTTAATTGCTGCAAAAGCTCTAATATTTGTGGATAGACAGAAGCTTGATACACCCCTCCCTCTTCAGTATATATATCGCGGTAAATAGTACAGGCTTCTGGAATAAGAGACTCTTCAACTCCACATGCAACTCGAAAACAAGCCGCTAGTGGCGGCCCCACAAATTTGCGCAACTGGGATTCGCTTAAGGAAGCAAAACCCAAAGTTTGCATAGTCTTATTGGCGGTATAAAATATTCCAGGTGAAGTATCCAATAGCGTCCCGTCTAAATCGAAAAGTATAGTTGATCGCATGGAGTGACCTTAGAGCATTTTAACGATATTCTCAAGATCGACCTAGCGGTTTTTTTCTCAACAATAGCCAAATTATTGCGGTAACAAGAACAATACTAATGCTCAAAAACTTCAAAGGAATGAGCCAACTTACCATCAGTGCAAATCCAGAAATTTGTTGTGGATACAACAATAAAGAGATGTCGATACAGAGATTTTCCAATAAGTCGGCAACCCCGGCAACAACGGCAATGATTGGCCAAACTTTTCCTGAAAAGAGCCGAGAGGCAAGGATTCTTAATAATGGATAGAAAAAGATGATAAATAGATAATCTATGAGATGAAACAGAAGATAATTGTCACGGCCATAGGCAACTTGTTTAGCTATTCTATCAAAAAATAGATCGGGATTTATTTTTAAAGTGACATCAAGTAAGAAAGATGGTTCGATGTCCAATAATCCAAACACCCTTGTGAGCATCAGGAGATAGAGAAACCCCGCGATAAGGCTTCTGATTGCTAAAGGGTGTCTCAAAAAGGCTTTTAATTCTCGTAGGTTTTTTTCCATATGTTAACTATAGACTGACCTACTCTGGTAGGCAATCATATTTGGATCATGATACATTACTATATGGTGGAGGTGAACCATGAAATTTGTACGATTTGAGTATGGGAGCATAACGAGCTATGGTCTCGTGCAAGAAGAAACTGTTTGGGTCCTAGCCGGTTCCCCTTTTGATTCCTACCAGATAACCGATACCCACTATGCCCTACCAGAAGTCACGCTGCTCAGTCCGTGCCTACCAACCAAAGGCGTTTGTATTGGCTTAAATTATCGTGATCATGCCCAAGAAATGGGAGTACCCATACCTTCAAGTCCAATCGTCTTCATAAAACCTTCGGGATGCACCATAGGGCCTCTTTCCCCGATTCTCTACCCACCCCTCTCAAAACGAATCGATTATGAAGCTGAACTGGCAATTGTCATTGGAAAAAAGAGTGTTGCGGTGAGTGAAAAAGAGGCCCCTCAATTCATTCTCGGTTACACCTGTGCTAATGATGTCACAGCTCGTGATTTTCAGGGAAAAAGTGGCCCGTGGGCAGTTGCTAAAGGATTTGATACGTTCATGCCACTAGGACCAGTAATCACCGATGAAATTGATCCAGCTAATGTACACATCACGAGCCGACTTAATGGCGAGGTACGCCAATTTTCTAACACTAAAAACTTAATCTTTACCTCTCATTTTCTGGTGAGTTACCTCTCTCATATCATGACGCTCTATCCAGGCGATGTAATTTTGACCGGTACTCCCGCAGGTATTGGCCCCATGCATATTGGCGATACTATTGAAGTTGAGATTGAAGGCATTGGTATCCTTACGAACAAAATCGCTTCCCGCCTTCAATAAAATTAGTAGTGGTAAAAATTATCATGTCACTTTCCTTGAACCCTATTTTTCGATAATTTACGACATTATCGCCAGAAATACCTCTTCAAAGTAAATTCAATTTAGCCTATAATGCGAAAAACAGGAGGAGTGATTATGCGTATAGCTGGAGCTGGTTGTTGTCTGATTGACTCGATTTATATGGGTTGTTCTTATGCAGATAAAGCATTTGAGGAGCTTTGGAGTAGAGAAAAAGGTGATGGTGGGTTAATCGAAGGTGGTTTGGTCTTTAGTGAAGACTTACAGTTATTTGCAAAAAAACCCTACCAACAGATTCTAGATTCGTTAACTAAATCGCGCAAACCTGATGTAGTTAACTTAGGGGGCCCAGCGGTAGTAGCTCTTGTCCATGCTGCCCAAGTTCTTGCAGAACAGAAGGTTGAAGTCTCTTTTCATGGGGCTGTAGGTAAAGATGAACAAGCTGAACTTGTCCGCTCATCCGTTGCAAATAGTCCGCTAAAAACTGACCTTAAAGAAGTTCCTGATCAAAGAACAGCAAAAACCGATGTTTTAGATGATCCGACTCAACGCGATGGTAAAGGGGAACGCTCCTTTATTAACACAATTGGAGCTGCTGGCTACTATGGTCCACAAGATATCCCAGCCTCCTTTTATGAAAGCGATATAATCTTATTAGGTGGTACGGCATTAGTCCCCCAACTCCATGATGGGTTGCATACTGTATTGGCAACAGCTAAAGCACGTGGTTGTATCACAGTTGTTGGAACAGTCTATGATTTCCGTAATGAAAAAGCAGCACCCCATAAGCCCTGGCCACTCGGTGATCACAGCTCATATGGTAATATCGATCTTCTCATTGTTGATGAAGAAGAAGCATTGCGCCTCAGCGGCACCACGGACGTTAAGGAAGCTGCCGATAGATTGATCTCATACGGAATAGGTGCTCTCATTATTACTCGAGGAGCTTTAGATATGCTCGTTTGGTCTGGTGGCTCTTTGATAACAAAACTTCCCTTGACCCATATGCCAGTCAGTGTTTATATGGACGATTTACTAGCTAAAGACCCCTCGTTACGTAAAGATACCACCGGTTGTGGCGATAACTTTGTCGGTGGAACCTTAGTTGCTATTGCTCAACACCTTCTCAAAGGGAAGAAAACCGACCTCGATATGCGCGAAGTTTGTGCCTGGGGAGCTGCTTCTGGCGGATTGACCCTCACCTACCATGGTGGAACCTTCCACGAGAGTGCAGTTGGTGAAAAAGCAGCTTTGTTAGAGCCAGTAGTACAGGCTTATCGTCTTTCGGTAGGAGTGTAAGGATGAAATCACTATTTGTGCAGTGGGGAGCCGGAAATATTGGTCGCTCGTTTATCGGGCAAGTATTTGCCCGAAAAGGGTACCAAGTCATCTTTATTGATATCGATAAAAAGCTTATCGAAGCCCTCAACCAACACGGGCAATATATGGTTGAAACTGTTTCGCGTGAAGGCATTCGGCAATTACCGATCACAGGAATTTCTGCTTGTGATGCGGGTGATCAACAAGCGGTTAATGATGCTATAACACAAGCTACTCTCATGGGAGTTTCAGTGGGTAAAAATGTCTGGCCTTTTATAGCAAAGCAACTTGCTCAAGCTATCTATGCTCGCTATACAGTACATCCAGGGACACCACTCGACATTATTTTGGCAGAGAACATTCACCATGCAGCGACCTTTGTAAAGGATCTATTAACTTTATACCTCCCTTCTGATTTCCCTTTCTCCTCTTACGTTGGATTGGTAGAAACCAGTATTGGTAAAATGGTACCAATTCAAACCACGAACACCCCCTTGATTCTTCGTGCAGAACCTTACAATGAGCTGATTGTCGATAAAAATGGTTTTCTCAATGCGATTCCGTCTCTCGACGACCTTCACCCGGTCAGCCCCATAAGCGCCTATGTCGATCGAAAATTATTTATTCATAACCTCGGCCATGCCACTGCAGCGTATCTTGGCTTTCAGAAATATCCTGAAAAACCCCTGATCGCTGATGTACTCGAAGACTCTGAGGTTGTGGCTCAAGTGCGCCGCACGATGATGCAATCGATGGAGGTATTATTACATACCTACCCTAAAGTTTGGAAGAAAAAAGAACTTGAGGATCATGTTGATGATTTAATTTTCCGCTTTGGAAACCGGGCTTTAGGAGATACTGTCTTCCGCGTTGGTCGTGATCTGCTACGCAAGCTACGCTATGATGACCGCTTGATGGGTATCATTATCCAAGCCCAACAGGCCGGAAAACCTTGGGATTGGATTGGAAAATCCTATCTAGCAGCCCTCTCTTTTACTGCACGCGATGGAAATAACGAATTTTGGCCCGCCGACCAGCAATTTATAGAGAGCATAAAAGGCCTTTCGCGCCGTGAAATTATTTACCTAGCGAGTGGTTGGAAAGATTCTAATTTGGCACCAGAACTATTTGAAAAAATTGCTGATGCTTTTGAATTAATCGAATAAACTACTCTTTTTTCCAAGTATTGGGACCAATGGAGAGGTGATCAAATGTCACCTCACATCCCCCTGTTTTGGGGGAACAGGCATAGATACCAATGGCAAGATTGTTATTAAATGCGTGTAGATGAGTGATGCGCATCTGCTCCCAACTCTTCCCATCTTCAGCCGTTTCAATAAAAATGTCTGGACCACGACCTTGTACACGATACCACATAGTATGCACTGTTGAGGGAATATCCTCGGTGGCCCAATCAGAATAGCCTAAGTTAGTAACTACCGAACCCAGCCGTGAAAACGATTCATTCTCATACTCAATCGAGGCTTTAATCCAATTATCAGCATCAATGCGAACCATTATACCGGCTTGATCATAATCGGCATTGCCTTTGAAATGACAACGTACAATAAGTGAGAAGTCTTGTTGCACTGGAGTAAGTAGCGCATGGCCATTATCACGTCTAAAACCATAATGGGTTCTTTGCCAAAAATCACTTTCAGTTGCACAGGTTAACTGTAACTTCTGAGCATCCCAAGAGTGTTCAGGCTCCTGTAACCAAAACCAATCTCTCTTATTATCAAACATACCAGCCTCCCTATCCGTATCATGTACTATTTGCTTACCCATTTTTTTAGATATTAGCTCTCCGTATTAAGGTCCTAAAAAAATCTGAGGGGCGTATAGAATAGGTACCCCACACTAATTGTTCAGAAGAGGGCTCCTTTTTAGTCTCCACTAAAGCATACGGACACAATGTATTATATATAAAGTGGCTTATCTGTGCAACTAGAAGATCGGCATCGATTTCTTCCTCTTCTTTTTCAATGGAGGAGTAGAATAATTTTAACAGCTCTATCGCATACGTGCGTACAGGAAACCACTGTGACTTAGTATGTAAAAAAAGGAGAAAAAGATAATTCATCGCTACAAAGGGGGCAAGTGCGGTTACTGTATAAAGTTCATAAAATAAATCTTCAATTTGTTCTATAAGGTCAGAAGCTTGGATTTCATCAATAAAGACACCATTGGTAGAAGAGGCAAATAAAGGATAGGCATTAAGAACATCTATAGTAAACAAAGTGCTTTGGCTTAACGGTGATGGTAGTTTATCCAAGACTTGCGGAGAAAGGAGCGGAAAATCATGCAACTCAAAATCTCCTTCAATCGACGTCAGGGAAAAAGAGCCAATATAAGGGTCTTCCATTTCATCCAACGCATCCATGACTAGGGCAAGCTCTTCGATTAGGTACGGATTGACATTCATCCGTTCACTACGAGCTGTTAAATCAAAACGCGGATCGTCTGTATCAAGATACTCATGTAATACCGCTCGCGATTTGGCGATGTCACACGTCTCTTCCAATACCGATTTAGCTAAAGGGGTCAGCATCGGCTGCCAATAAGACCATGGAAAATGAAAATCTGGAATTTGCGCAGTCACTGATAAGGTGGGTAATGAAATACGATACTCCGCAGCAATTCCTTCTGGCTCTATTTCAAGAATGGTCGGTGCAAGGAGATAACAAAGAACTTGCCAAGCATTGAGTGAATTAGCAAATGCTGCCAAGCGGTTGTGTTTTAGATCAATAAACAAGGCCACCGTTATAAACTCAGAAAACTCCCACCCCTCTTTAACCCCTTTTTTGAGATGGGGCGGAATTTCTTGTTGTAACAGTTGTTTGTCGGCTTTATCGTACACCATACAAAGAAAATTTCCGCTACGGGAATGCCGCCACCGTCCAAGAACATTGCGAGGAATAAAATTGGAAGGGAGAGTATAGTTTCCCCAAAAAACCTCAATATAATCTGCTCCAATAACAGTATCTTGTTCATGAGCAATTGAATCTAATAAAATTATTTCATAATAATGAGTGGTGATCAACTCGGTCATAGCCTCTGAGTTAATCTCAGGGGGATCGCCGTGGCATAAACCTGCTAGATAAAAGGAGAATGCATTACTGTCAAGACAAGCATAGAGGTGCAGAAATCCACAGGTTTGGACGAATAACCCATTGTAAAAGACCAACATTAACTGGTGGGGAAAAAAGAAAGTAATCTCGGCGTCATGCACCATGTGGCGGATCGAAAGAGAGGGGCTTACTTCAATAGTTATGAGGTCCAAATCACTCTCTTCAGGCATCTCGCAAAAAACCCAGTAGGCCGGATTTTGGGTGAGTTGGTGGAGTAAGAATTTTTGTCTGGTGCTTAGTTGTTCATCCAAATCTTTTTGAAAGGCCTCTAACAGCCTTTTTGTCGTGATGATTTTAGATACAACATACTCAACTCGACTCTCTACGTACCACTCTGAACCAAATCTCGGTGCGCCAAGATCAAACGCCATGGCACTTATGTTCTCTAGAACAACAACGAACTCTTCACGCTCTTTAGCCCAAAGCACCATGAAGGGAATAAGTGAGTCCAGAATTTCAATTTGAGACCGATAAAGGACCTGATCTTGTTTGTGTTTCATATCTCTATATAACCATACCAGACTTTATTTGCAACCCACTACCCCTTAACTTCTGAAATTCTTGTAATTATTATATTTATCGCCTAAATGTGACACGTTTCTTAGGTGTGCGAATAAATAATTATTCTTGCAAAAATTAGATTTTTGTGCATCTTTTTTTTTCGTAAAATATAAAAGTTTTAGTTGACAACTAAAAATTATGGTGTATCATGAAAACAGTTACAACGTTGTAGTTTAATAGAGAAAAGTGAGTAAAATTATGCTTTTAACCTAGTTTTCTTACTAACTTGGAAATAACGTAGGGTATATACAAGCACGCTAAGTATGCTTGTAAACAATACAAAAGGAGGAAGAAATGAAAAAAATCATTTCTACAGTATTGCTAATTTTGCTGGTTACTACAGTTTTATTTGCAGCGGGAAAAACCGAAAAAAGTGGTGCTCCACGGATCATGCTCTCGAACGCATACTACACTGCGCCGTATTGTGCTGCCTATAATCCAGCTGTTGAGAACACAGGAAAGGCATTGGGTTATCAGGTAACTATCTTGGATGGTGCAGGCAATCAGCAAACACAACTAGAACATGCCAACCTAGCTATCGCAGAAGGGTATGATGGATTTCTCTACTTCCCAGCTGACGTCGAGGGCGCCTTACCCATCATCGAAACTCTCAATGATTCTGGAATAGCATGGGTGGGAGTTAATGCTTATCCTGGTGACAAGATTCAAGAAGTCGGCATGAAGTACTACGTTGGACCAGATGCATCATCTCATGGCCATACGATCGCATCTACCGTTAAAGAACTCTTTCCTAACGGTGCTCGTCTCGTGGGTATAGAAGGGACCGCCGGTCACATGCAAACACTCTACATCAATGCCGCTTTGGCAGAGGACCTTGGTCCTGAATATAAGTGGCTTGACCGACAAGATTGTAACTTCCAAGCAGAAATAAGCATGGCCAAGATGACCGATATGTTGACTGCTTATGGTTTAGCAAGCAAAGGTGGTAAGATTGACGCTATAGTAAGTCATGATGGTGGAATGTTAACTGGCGTTATCACAGCACTCGAAGCATCTGGATTCAAACCTGGTGACGTTTCTATCATCGCCATGGGATCTAACCAAATTCTTTATGATTCCATGGAATCAGGTTGGTTGACCGCCTGTTCCACTCAGGACCCTGGTGCTGAAGGAAAATTAGCAGTCGAAACTTTAGACAAGGTTCTCAAAGGAACCGCAACCGAAGGGTGGACAAAACTTCCTACCCCTGTGGCATATCCCGATACGAAAGACAACTTCAACTGGTTCTAACACATAGTTGATTCCATCAAAAACGGGAAGGAGGCAACCTCCTTCCCGTACCTTCATGAATATACTATGTACTTTCAGCAATAAGGAGAGTTTCATGACAGATTATATACTGGAGATGCATAACATCACCAAGCGATTTCCCGGAGTAGTCGCTCTCAATGATGTGAGTTTCAAAGTCAAACGAGGAGAGATCCATGCTTTGGTGGGGGAAAATGGAGCTGGAAAGTCTACCTTGATGAAAATTCTCAATGGTGTTTATCAGGCGGACGAAGGAAAAATCGTTCTCAATGGAAAGCATACCATTATTAGAAACACCACTGAAGCAAAAGCCCATGGCATTGGTTTGGTCTTCCAAGATTTAAATCTAGTAAACACTCTCTCTGTTGCTGAAAATCTTTATATCAATCGCTTGGCAAAACGGCATGGTCGGATTGCTTGGAAAACTATTTTCCGTGAAGCACAAGATTTTATTGATTCGCTGGGCTTTAATTTTCTGGCAACTGAAAAAATTGAACATTTAAGTGCAGCTCAGAAACAACTTGTTGAAATTGCCAAGGTTCTTGCATTAGAAAATGAACTCATTGTCATGGATGAACCGACCTCTTCGCTAACAACGACTGAGAGTGAAATACTATTCAATATTATTAAAAACTTGAAACAAAAAGGTGTTTCAATCATTTACATTTCTCATAAACTTGAAGAAGTTTTTAGTCTAAGTGACACCACTACCATTATCCGTGATGGTGAGGTTATCGATTCAGGCCCTACTAAAACATTTTCTCGTGACCAGATCGTAGAAAAAATGGTGGGGCGTAGCGTTACGACAGAATTTCCCCGTAAAGCATGTGAAAGTGGTGAATTGGTATTAAAAGTAGATAACATTACGCGGAAAGGTTTGGTCGAAGATATCTCTTTCGAACTCCATAAAGGAGAAATTCTTGGTTTTGCAGGTCTCATTGGTTCGGGGCGTACCGAGGTAGCAGAAGCAATCTTTGGCGCGGAAAGTTACGATAGCGGCGTTATTAATATCCGAGGTAAAAAAGTGGCTATCCACTCAACCCATCAAGCAAAACAGGAAGGTATTGGATTGTTGACCGAGGATCGTAAAGAAACGGGCCTAGTGCTGGCCTACAACCTTATTTGGAATATTTCAATTACAAATATTGATAAAATAAAAAAGAAGTATTTTATTTCAGAGAAAAAAGAGGCTCAACTTGCCAACGAACTATCGAAAGAACTAAATATCAAAACGCCATCGCTCAAACAATATGCCATCAATCTTTCCGGTGGAAACCAGCAGAAAGTTGTTTTTGCTAAGTGGCTTTTTTCTGATGTTGACATCCTCATACTCGATGAACCAACCCGTGGGATCGATGTGGGAGCAAAATACGAAATTTATCTGTTGATGAACCGCTTGGCAGAACAAGGCAAATCCATCATCTTGATTTCGTCAGAATTACCCGAAGTTATTGGTATGAGTGACCGCTTGATAGTCCTCAGTGGAGGCAAGAAAATGGGAGAGTTGAACCGAGAAGAAGCTACTCCAGAAGCAGTCATGAGTCTCGCAGTTTCAAATTAGGCATGGTGGTATATATGAAAAGTAATGCAATAGTTTCAAACAAAAAGAAAGCAGTTGGATTTTTACGCGAATGGGGGCTCATCTTAGCCATCATCCTTATTACTATTGTTGCCACAATTATTCGGCCAGCCTTCTTAAGCTGGGCCAATATGCTCAACATTTTACGAGCATATTCAACGATTGGGATTGCTTCGTTCGGTATGGCGTATGCAGTAATCGGTGGTGGAATGGATCTCTCAATCGGCTCAACAATTTCTTTAACAGCTGTGGTTACTATGTTAATAGTAAATGGTGCGACTGTTGGGACCGTTACTCCCGCCTCAACCGCCCTGTTGGTATTGCTGGTTGGCATTCTGATTGGAGCCACAATAGGGGCAATTAATGGCGCTATAATAGCGGCTGTAAATGGTAAACTTGCCGAGAGTTTCATCATTACTTATGCAATGCAAATAGTTGTTGGAGCAGTTGCACAAGCAATTGTCAAGGGCCACTTTCAAGCAGCCCAATACCGGGCAGGATTATTTAAACAATTTGGAATTGGATTTACACCGGTAATTTTCATGCTAACAACGGCTATTATTATGCAATACGTCTTGGTCAAAACTAAATATGGACGGAGCCTCTATTTCCTTGGGTCCAGCATGGGTGTCGCCAAGATGTCGGGATTGAAAGTAAAGAAAATTAGGTTCTTAACCCATGTAATTTGTGGTATGTGCGCCGGACTCGCTGGCGTTATCGTGGTGGCCCGAGTTGGTTCGGCCTCAGTTCTCCAAGGACAAAATTATGAATTGGATGCACTTGTGTGTGTCGCCATAGGAGGCACCTCCTTAGACGGCGGCAATGGAAGTATAATGCGTACGTTGTTAGGTGTTATGGTCATTGGTTTTATGATGACCGCATTGAATATTCTTGGAGTTCAATCGAATGCGCAACTTATTGTGCGGGGAGCTATTATTGTGCTAGCTGTTGCTCTAGATGTATTAAATAAGAGCATGAAACTGAAGGAGGTTGCCCAATGAGAACCAAGCATGTTGGAATTAGAAAGTTTGTAAATGAGCAACCTGTGTTACTCTTGTTCATCTCTTTTGTCATGATCTTGATATTTGTCAAACCGACCTTCGTCAGTATTAATAATATCAAAAACGTCTTGATTGATGTCTCCATTTACGGAGTTGCCGCACTTGCAATGACTATTGCAATTATAACGGGGGCGTTTGATCTCTCAATTTCTGCCAACTTTGCTTGGGGGCAGATTTTCTTTTGCTTTCTTTTAAACAGATGGGGGGAAACTCCTGGAGCCATGGTAGCAGCCTTAGTGGTAATGCTTTTGTCTTGTATGCTTGTGGGAGCGTTCAATGGCTTTGTGGTGGTATTTTTAAAGGTCCACGCTTTTATCGCCACAATGGCCACAGGGATTATAGTAAAGGGTATTAGTTTAGTCTTCACTGGTGGAAACATGATCAGTACGAGCAATCCCTTTATAAAAGCTATGGGAAGAGGCACCTTCCTGGGGTTATCCTACCTCACCTATATTTTTATTGGATTTGTGCTACTGGCACACTATGTCATGAAGTACACCCGCTATGGGCGCAGCTTGTATGCTACTGGAGGAAACAGGAAGGTGGCTGAATTATCGGGGGTCAATGTTAAATTTACCCGGTTCAGTATTTTCCTCATCCTTGGATTTGCATCAGGGATCTCGGGTGCGATGTTTGTCTGTCTCATGCGAGCAGGATCGGTCCTATATGGAACTGATTTGGCACTAACCTGTGTTGCTGCTACGGTGGTGGGGGGGACTCCTCTCACTGGAGGCAAAGGCAATGTCCTTCGTACAGTCTTGGGTATCCTTTTGATCTATGTCCTCTATAAAGGATTGGCATTTCTTGGCCTTCAAGGATATTACAATACCATGATCCGAGGTGCGGTCCTACTATCTGTTGTTGCCCTCGATGCCTTTATGACCCGAAAGGAGCGGTGGTAGACGTGAAAATTGCTATTGGTTCTTTGCAATGCGAAAGTAATACTTTTTGTCCTCTTGCCACGCGTAAAGCAGATTTTGATATCGCCATTGGCGAGGCAATGTTAGAAAAGGTCCATGTAAAAGATCTTTTGGAGGATGCACGGGCAACTATCGTCCCCACGTTATACGCCCACGCCCTTCCTGGCGGAGCTGTGGCAAAAGAAGATTTTTTATGGTTTGTAGACCAGATAGTGACCCCCTTGCCTACCTCTGGACTTGCTGGAATATGGCTCTATTTGCATGGAGCAATGTATGTAGAAGAGATAGGGAGCGGAGAAGCCTACCTCCTCAAACACATCAGGGAAAAAGTAGGCTATGCCCTACCGATTGCCTTAGCCCTCGATTTTCATGCCAATAATAGTGATGAAATTTGCGACCTAGCTAATATTATATGCGGATTTAGGACAGCTCCACACACCGATCAAATTGCAACCGAACGAAAGGCTATGCAATTACTACTCCAAAGTATCAATGAAAAATTACTACCCAGTCCCCGTCTAGCTCGACCATATGTCCTCGTTCCTGGCGATGCCGTGCAAACAAGCGTCTCGCCCCTTCGAGAAATTATGGAAGAATCTGATCGGATGGAGCTATCACCAGAGATCTTATGTGCCCAAGTGTTTGGGGGACAACAATGGGTTGATTCCCCCTATACTGGACCTAGTATGGTGGTGACCCATAAGCATGATACCGCTATTGCCCAAGATTATGCCAATTCCTTGGCCAAACTCTATTGGCAAGCCCGTTCTGATTTCTCTTTTCTCATAGAAGCACTCGAACCAGCCGAGGCTATAACTGCGGCGTTGCAAACCCCTGATAAACTCGTATTTATCTCCGATAGTGGAGATAATACCACTGCAGGAGCTGCTGGAGACAACGGGTTTTTCATTAATCTTCTTCAAAATTATACGATAGAAAAGGTGTTGATTGCGGGAATTGCCGATAGTCAGGCAGTGGCACGTTGTTATAAGTCTAACTTAGGGGACACACTGACCTTAACAGTAGGAGGGTCATTATCCCCACGTAGTGAAAAAGCTCAAATAACCGGCACACTTGTCCATAGAGGCGAGATTATAGGGTACACGGGAGAATTAGCTGGAGAGAGTGCCACAATCGATTGTGGCAATTTTACGGTAGTTATAACCGAGCAGAGAACGGCCTTTACCCGCAAGGACATCTTCCAGTCCATACATCTGGATGTGTTTGATTTTCGTATTGTTGTGGTAAAGTTGGGTTATTTATTTCCAGAACTAGAACAGCTGGCAGATCGCTCAATCTTGGCTTTTACTCCTGGTAGTTCAGCAGAAAGGATCCAAGATATTGGCCTCACCCAGATACCACGCCCCATGTATCCGTTTGATGACAATTTCTATTAACAGCAACTTTGGGATCTGCTCCTAGTTTGTAAACGGTCAACCCTTCGTTATATATTATCACAACCGTGTACTTTTCAGCCCAAGATAATTAATTAGTGCCTTTACTCTACATATTATGAAAATCACTCTTGAGTAGCAAGAACATTTTCTGTCATAGTCGTGGTCATGGAACAACTACTAGGACAACTACTAGCTCTGATCACTGCGGTGTGCTGGGCACAAAATTCTTTAATTTATGCCCATGTTGGTGCTGAATTTAGCGCAAATACTACTGCTCATATCCGTCTTTGGATTGCCCTACCCCTCATGTTGTTGGTCCATTTTGCTTTTGAAGGTTCCTTTTTTCCTATAGAAATGCCACTGCGCTCTTTTCTCCTGATTGGCGTCTCTGGAGTTTTGGGATTTTGTATCGCCGATCTTTTCCTTTTCCATTCTTTCGTATCTATCGGAGCTCGCCAGACAATGGTAATTATGACCACTAGCCCCCTTTTTGGGGCTATACTGGCTTGGGTAGTGCGTAAAGAAACCCTCTCAGCCCTGCAAATTACTGGGATGGTGGTCACGTTACTCGGAGTGGCCTGGGTTGTCTTTGTCGATCGTTCTGCCGGAGTCATCGGTAAAAAAAAGCATGTGCTACGGGGAGTTATGATTGCACTGGGCGGTTCTATCTCTCAAGCCGTTGCCTTTGTACTAGCAGATATTGGTATGAGCGAAAATGTATCCGCTATGTCGGCTAATGTGGTTAGGCTTAGCTTCGGGCTAGGGGCGTTGATCCTATTTGCCTTGGCTCGCAAAACCTTTGTTCAAGATTTTAAACGATTTTCCAATAAGTCAGGGCATCGTGCTTTGCTATTAATCCTTGCTGCGGCGATTGTTGGTCCAGTTCTGGGAATTATACTGAACCTACAAGCCCTGAAGTTAGCCCCAGTTGGGGTGGTTACTACCCTCTCCCAACTTACTCCGGTTATGTTACTGCCCATGGAAAAATGGTTTCTAAAAAAATCAGTTCCTCCTTTAGCTGTTTTTGGAACGCTCATTGCAGTAGCAGGATCGGTCTTATTGTTCATCTAAGATGGACAAAAAGCCCATGGTGAATTATCATGGAGGTATACGCACGAGGAGAGCTACAATGACTCAGACCCTTTCCTATGTTTTTGTCACACCCTACTCTATAGCTAAGAGCCGTACCGGCGGAGTTGTTGCCCGCTTACTAAGCCGAATTGATTTAGAATTAGTGGGTGCTCAGATGATAGCCGCCGATGAAGAATTTGTATCAACCTATGCCAACATACTGCGCGGACAGCCAGACCCCAAAAACCTTGGAGCTACTGTATTGTTGAGTGATTATGTTGAAAAAAATATTGGTCCTTCAGGGGGGCGCCCCCACCGTACCCTTATGCTTATTTTCAAAGGAAACAACCCGTGCAAGAAACTGAGTGATATTTGTGGTGCCCTCTATGCAGAAAATAGAGGAATTGAATCAATGACTGGGGAAACTATCCGTGATACGTATGCCGATTTAATTATTGATGCCCGCAATAAAAAACAAGTAACCTATTTTGAACCAGCGGTCCTTACCCCGCGTAACCAAACCAATGCCAATAAGATGTTGCGCTTTCTGGCGACCTGGTTACCAGGACAACCTAATATTATTGAAAATATGCGCTACCCTCATCCTGAAAAAGTTGAAAGAACTTTGGTGATTATTAAACCTGATAACTGGGCATTCGCCTCTTCTAAACCTGGCTCTATCATCGATATGTTTAGCCGCACTGGCTTACGAATAGTTGGCGTCAAAGTTCACCGTATGTCAGTAGCAGAAGCGATGGAATTTTACGGTCCAGTTCGCGAGGCTCTCAAGGGACGACTCGCTCCGACAATTGGGCAGAAGGCAAAAGAACTATTAGAAAATGAATTTAATCTTCAATTATCTGAAGATACTCAAACAGTAATAACAAAAAGCTTTGGCATTGAATACGCCCACGATCAATTTGAACAAATTGTTGAATTCATGAGTGGAAAACGTCCCTCTAAATGCCTTCCAGAGCATTTAAATGAACCAGGATCGGTAAAATGCATGATCTTGGTCTACGAAGGTGAAAATGCAACATCTAAAATCCGAGATGTTCTTGGACCTACAGATCCCTTAAAAGCGCCAAGTGGAACAGTGCGACGCGAATTTGGTAGTAATATCATGGTCAACACCGCCCATGCATCTGATTCAGTCGAAAGTGCAGTGCGTGAAATGCAGGTTGTTAAATTTCACAAGAACCTGTGTGCCGAGATCATTCAATCCTACGTACAAATGCTTTAAGCCACCCTATTTTTGACCGTAATAAGCCTTTGGCCCATGTTTACGCTGATAGTGTTTTTCTATCAGATAATCGGGTAGTTGCGTAGCATGTGGGTTTACCCCAAGGGTAATCCAGGCCATTTTGCAAATCTCTTCCAACACCACCGCATTGTAGACGGAATCCGCAGCGTTCTCTCCCCAGGCAAAAGGACCATGCCCAGCTACTAAAACCATTGGTTGTTCGAGTGGATTAATTTGTTCAAATACATTAGCAATAAGCTTTCCCGTTTCATATTCATAGTTTCCTGTCACCTGATGCTCTGTCAGCATCGGAGTACACGGAATGGCTAAGTGACTATGATCGGCATGGGTAGTGCCAAAAACAGGGACACCCTGACAAGCTTGCGCCCACCCCACTGCGTGTGTTGAATGCGTGTGGGTGATTCCCCCGATTGTCGGAAAAGCTTTGTAGAGGACTAAGTGGGTTTGCACATCACTGGAAGGACGTAGCGATCCCTCAACGACGTTTCCTTCGAGATCAACTACCACAATGTCTTCTATTTTAAGCTTATCATAAGGGACACCCGATGGTTTTATAGCGAATACACCTGCTGATCGATCTATAGCTGAGACATTCCCCCAAGTATAGAGCGCTAAATTCCGTTTAGGAATTTCCATGTTCGCTTCCCAGGACTTTTGTTTAAGCAATGCATAACGACTCATATTCTTCCCCCATATAGTTAGATTCTATTACAATGTAATGTAGATTGCCATCATTGATGGCCCCATTATTACCTGCATGTTTTCCTGTTGCCAAGTCGGTAGGTACTTCCAAGCTAAAAAAGGAACAACCATCCCGAACAATGAACCAATCGTTGCTCCAGCGAGCACATCTGAAATAAAATGGTTGCCACTAGCCACTCGTAGTACAGCTGTCGATGCAGCTAACGTCCACGCAGTAATGGTTACTGGCAAACGATAGGGACTCGTAGGATACCGTAATGTAAAGAGCATCTGAGTAAAACCAGCTCCGGTAAAGGCCATAATTGAGTGACCGGATGGAAATGATTGGTTACTATCTTCTAGCGCAGGAGGATAGTCAGGAGCACTTGGGAAATATTCATATGGACGTACTCTATCTATGGCATGCTTTAAAAGCACTCGACTTCCATAGGAGAGGGCCACAGAGGCTCCATAGAGTAGCCCTATATGTAACCAATCACTGCTTGGGGCGGCTATGGTAAAGAGCGCCGGGCTAAAAAATGAGAGATATTGGGTGGCATCGCTGGTCACAGACAATGGTACAGAATAGGGAAACATCGCCCAACGGTCCATTGGATTCACATCGCCCCTACTGAGGGCTGGTAGTTGGCTCATGATTGCAATGCTTATTATCAACACTAGTGCTGTTCTTTTTTTGTTCACACACTCCCCCGCAAGTTCAAAGTTTAGTCTACTTTACCATAATTATAGCGAGCTACCTAGCGTAATTGATTGACCTGATATCTTAGCGTGCTACAATGAAACAGGAGGAGGCCCTACATGGAATATGTGATTGAGTTGATTGAAACTGAAGAACTTCCTGCTCTATCAATTAGAAAAACAGCTGCAGGTGACCACTTAAGCCAAGAGATAGAGGCTGCTTACAAAACCATAACAGCTTACCTGCATGATCTAGGGGTAACCAAGCCCGGACAACCATATGTAGCCTACTACAACACAAACATGTACCATCTGGATGTTGAAATAGGGGTGGTGACTGACCAAAGATATCCTGGAAATGATGGAGACATTAACGCTGAAACTATCCCGGCGGGAGCGAGAGTTTCAGTCATCCATAAAGGAGCCTATCGCGAGATGGGCCAAAGATACACGGCTGCCTTGAAATGGATTAAAAATCATCACTACAATCCAACGGGGGTCGTCTATGAATTTTATCTAAACTCACCTGAAAATGTTCCTGAAAGCAACCTACTTACTAGGATTGAGTTTTTGTTAGAATAAATTGTTCTCTTTTTGGGTTGATTCACGAACCACCAAAGAGGGTTTTAGGCGAACTTGGAATGGATCGATACACTCCTCATTTGTTAGTTTATCGATGTA
>JAQVOO010000072.1:6526-10352 GCA_028702575.1 Sphaerochaetaceae bacterium | reverse complement strand
ACTCGATTGGTCCGATTCAATTAAAGCCATGCAAAGCAACTGGATTGGACGAAGCGAAGGTGCCAGTGTCCGCTTTAAAATTGAAAATAGTGAGGAATTCTTAGAGGTCTATACCACACGTAGTGACACCCTTTTTGGTGCTACCTACATGGTTGTTTCCCCTGAACATCCTTTAGTAAAAAAATTGACCACTGCTGAACAATCTGAAGTAGTTGCAGCTTACATCGAACAAGCTACCCACAAATCAGATCTGGAACGCACAGATCTAGCTAAAGATAAAACCGGCGTGTTCAGTGGAAGTTATGCGATAAATCCTGTTAATAAAAAAAGAATTCCAATCTGGATTGCCGACTATGTCTTAATTTCTTACGGAACCGGAGCCATAATGGCAGTTCCTGCCCATGATACACGGGACTGGGAATTTGCTAAAAAATTCAACCTTCCGATTATAGAAGTCTTAAAAAGCGAAGTTGATGTCCAAAAGCAAGCTTGGACTGAAGATGGTATTCATGTTAATTCAGGCTTTATCGATGGCCTAAATAAAGAAGATGCCATTGAAAAAATGAATGAATGGCTCGAAAAAGAGGGCATCGGTAAAAGGGCGGTGAATTATAAATTACGCGATTGGGTCTTTAGCCGCCAGCGCTATTGGGGTGAACCTATCCCATTGGTTCATTGTCCTTCTTGTGGGACAGTCCCAGTCCCAGAAGACCAACTCCCGCTCCGTTTGCCCGAAGTTGAAACCTACGCCCCTTCAGGGACCGGCGAGAGCCCATTAGCCACTATTCCTGAGTGGGTCCATACAACTTGTCCTGTCTGTGGAGAACCGGCTAAAAGAGAAACTAACACCATGCCGCAATGGGCAGGATCTTGCTGGTACTATCTACGGTATCTCGATCCACACAATACAAAAGAATTAGCTTCAAAAGAAGCTATTGAATATTGGATGCCAGTTGATTTGTATGTAGGAGGAGCTGAGCATGCAGTTCTGCACCTCTTGTATGCTCGCTTTTGGCATAAAGTCCTCTATGATTTAGGCATTGTAAATACCATTGAGCCCTTCCAAAAATTAGTAAACCAAGGGATGATCACCTCTTTTTCTTATCAAAGAGGTGATAAAACCTTGGTGCCTACTGATGAGGTAGAGGAAGTAACCCCTGAAACTTTTATTGAAAAAACAACTGGAGAAAACTTAGAACGGGTCGTGGCTAAAATGTCAAAAAGCCTGAAAAATGTGATTAACCCCGATGAAATTATACATGAATTTGGTGCTGATGCCATGCGTATGTACGAAATGTTCATGGGACCCCTTGAGGTCTCTAAACCATGGTCAACAACTGGTTTATCGGGGGTATTTCGCTTTTTAGATCGTATTTGGCGACTTACGGAACGTGAAATAACAGAAAATGAACCCTCAAAAGAGATCTTGGTAACGCTCCATAAAACTATAAAAAAGGTGACTACAGATACCGCAAATCTCAATTTTAATACTGCAATATCGCAGATGATGATCATGGTTAACGAACTCTATAAAATCAATGACTTACCCCGCTCTATCTGGGAACCTTTTATTCTCCTTTTAACACCTTATGTCCCGCACCTAGCTGAAGAATTGTGGGAAAAGGCCGGAAATAGACCTTCAGTTGCTAATGAGACATGGCCAATCTATTGTGAAGAACTGACCGTTGATGAAGAACTTGAAATTGTCATTCAAATAAACGGCAAGTTGCGTTCCCGCCTCAATGCACACAAAGGAACTGATAAAGAAACTCTTTTAGCTATGGCAATGGAACAAGAACGAATTATAACACTGACTACAGGAAAGACCATAGTAAAAACTATTGTTGTTCCCGACAAACTAGTCAACATTGTCGTAAAAGGTTAGCACCTAATCTGGTAACCCCTCCTCGGGTAGTTCCTATGGAGGGATGTTTGTGGTTATAATAAGTCCCTGTACGATTCAAACCAATAGCCCATCAAATAGCACTCTCTCAGAGAATTACCTTTTTACATAAAGGGCTGATATACTACCTAAAATAAGGTGGAGGTGTAGGTAGTATGGAATTAATAGTTGGTATTGTTTTTGGAATTGTAATTTTTCTTATTCTTCGGTCTTTTTGGTGCTGGTACTGGAAGATAAATAAAGGAATTGCCTTGTTAGAAAGTATTGAGGATAAACTTTCAAAACTGACAAACACTCAATCTATTACCCAAGATTGAAAGCACTCTAGAAAGCATTAATGTTTAATCTTAGCTAACCCACCAAGAGAAGTCTCTCGGTAGAGCGATGGTAAGGCTTGCCCGGTCTCCATCATAACATCAATGACCATATCGAAAGAGACTTTATGGTAGCCATCTGAAAGGAGTGCATAACTAGCATGATCTAAAGCGCGCATAGCTCCTAGGGCGTTTCTTTCAATACACGGAATTTGAACTAAACCAAGCATTGGGTCACAAGTTAAGCCTAAATGGTGTTCTATGCCCATCTCTGCAGCATATTCAATTTGCTGAATTGAGCCACCTAATAACTGAGCGACTGCACCAGAAGCCATCGCACAAGCAACACCAACTTCTCCCTGACAGCCAACTTCAGCCCCTGATATCGACCCATTGAATTTTACTAAGTTCCCAATCAATCCAGCTGTAAGTAATGCCCTAAGGATCTTAATTTTCGGTATTTCATATTGGTTTCTTACATAGTAGAGCACCCCCGGGAGTACCCCACAGGAGCCACACGTAGGTGCAGTCACGATTTGACCGCCAGCAGCATTTTCTTCAGCTACTGCTAAAGCATAACTAATAGCTCGCGCGGGAGTTCCTACTGGACCCGACAACCCTTTCGCTTGGGCAAAATATTGGGCTGCTTTACGGGGAAGTTTCAACCCTCCTGGCAAGACCCCTTCTTGTTCTAAACCACGTTTGATAGCTTCAACCATGACTTGCCAGACTTTTTCAATGAACAAGAGAATTTCATCGCCCTCATAGTGGATGACAAACTCCCACAACTGGAGCCCTTCTTTACGACAGTAGGCTAAAATATGATCCATTTTACACAAATATTTAGGGTAGACGGCTTTTTTAGTATCGTTCAGTTCACCCTCTTCGACTATCTTACCACCACCAGTACTGTAATAAGTTTTTTCACAGAGCAACGTGTTATTCTCATCAAATGCCTTCAGGGTAAGAGCGTTGGGATGGGCCGATTTTTGCATTTCTGGAAACCAATGAATATGCAGCTCCTTACCATTATCTTTAAATATTTGCCGCAAAGCAGAATCGGTAAGGTGCCCTTTTCCAGTAGCTGCCAGACTACCAAAAAGTTCAGCTTCATAATGAACACCTGTGTTGCACGCATTAAGAAACCGCTGGGCAGCATAGCGCGGTCCCATGGTATGACTACTTGAAGGGCCATAGCCAATTCGATATAACTCTCTAATTGATTCCATACTGTCACTCTATCGATTTGTTTGCCCTATGGGAAGCCATAAGATTGTTCAAGAAGCTGCTGATAATCTGCATCAGAAATCGTCATAACCATATCCATGGCTACCACGTGCCAAAAATAATCTTCTTTTTCATCATCTGGAATAAATATTCGTAATTCCAACCCATAATCGAGATTTAAATAACGCATCATACCAGAAGGTAAATTAAAGAGATTAATAGAAGATTCAGAAAATGCATAAAATGACTCAAAGAACGAATTCTCACACTGCCAAAATCCTAAGGGCAACTGAGCTAATTCTACATCTGCTGAAATCCCTTTGCGCACTGAATCTACTGAAATAGCACCCTCTACAATCTTTTTCCCCAGATAATTCCAATC
>JAQVOO010000072.1:0-6426 GCA_028702575.1 Sphaerochaetaceae bacterium | reverse complement strand
AATCTTTTCTCTAACTTGTTTGTCTCTAGCTTACAAGCAACTAACGCAGAGGGATCAATCACATGAGAGAAAACTAGGAAGAATCGTTGAGGAGACGCCCCCATCTCCTCGTTATAATAGTCAGTAAAGGTAAACGGCACCTCTGGAGTAACCTCTTCAATCGGCCCAAACCGTTGTTTCAGCAGACTATAGAGCTCCTCATGGTATTCAGAGTGGGTTGAAAGTACCCCTATTATTAACTTGACAGGAACAAACGGTTTCCTAGATCCCATAGTTTTCACCTCAGATCCCCATGATAAGTGCCTAAAATACGGAAAGAGGCACATGTGGCAATAAGTTCTTGAGTTGCCTTAGTAAATTGTTGTTTTGGAATCATCTCGGCCTCAACAAAGAAAGAGTACTCCCAAGGTTTCCCAGGGATCGGACGTGATTCCAACTTTTTCATGTTCAATCCATATTTCGAAAGAATTTGTAACACTTCAAATAAGGAGCCAGTTCGGTCACTGACCGAAAACACAAACGCAACTCGATCTATTTGCATTGAGCTTCTAAAAACGGGAGCATGCTCTTCTCTACAAACAACATAAAAACGGGTAAAATTACTACTATCGGTTTCAATACCATCTTTCAAAATTTCCATCTCATGGTACTTGGCCGCAACACTACTAGCAATTGCAGCATAAGAGGGGTTTTTCAACCGTGCGATATGAGCTACAGCTCCGGCAGTATCAAAGAACGGCACAGCTTCAGCATGAGCGAGCTCTCCAGTTAAAAACTCAGCACATTGTGCTAATCCCTGTGGATGGCTAAAAACCTTTGTAACTTTGTCCAGAGAACTTCCAGGAAGCCCTATCAGATTGTGCCTGATTCGAATCTGCTTCTCCCCAACCACAGTTACATCGGGATGGCTGTGCAATAAATCTAACGTCTCATTAATCGTTCCACCAAGGGTATTTTCAACAGGAACTACACCATAGCGGGCCTCTCCGCGAGCGACAGCATCAAAAACATCGGAAAAACTACGGCACGGTAACGTATCAGCATCTTCATCAAAAACGGTTTTAATCGCCTGTTCGCTATAAGCTCCCCGCTCTCCTTGAAAAGCAATCTTCAAAGTTTGTGCCGTTGAAATGAGCGCAGATTGAACTCCCCCCCAAATTTCTACCGCAGGGCGACCTTGAGGAATACGTTCTAACGACTTCCCTACCACGGGGCAAAGAGCTTGGATATCACGCATCAATTTCTCAAATTGCTCTGGATATAACGATTGTGGACCATCTGAGAAGGCTTTTTCAGGTTGATTGTGCACTTCAACAATAATCCCACTAGCTCCTGCAGCAACAATAGCAAGTGACATGGGCGCTACCATATCACGAAGACCCGTAGCATGGCTTGGATCGGCAATAACGGGAAGATGGGTCATTTTCTGAATAATAGGAATGGCGCTGATATCAAGGGTATTGCGCGTAGCCCGTTCATATGTTCGAATCCCCCGTTCACAGAGTACTATTTGATCCGTACCACTAGACATCAGATATTCAGCCGCCATCAACCATTCTTCGATTGTGGCTGCCATACCTCGTTTGAGCAAAACAGGTTTTCCTGTTTTTCCAACCTCTTTTAAAAGCTCAAAGTTTTGCATATTTCGAGCGCCAATCTGGTACATGTCAATATAGTCTAACATCATGGTAACATCACGAGGACTCACAACTTCTGTCGTAACAGGCATATCGAAGGCTTCTCCTGCTTCGCGCAAATATTGTAATCCCTCTTCACCTAATCCCTGAAATGCGTAGGGGCTTGTACGAGGTTTAAACGCCCCACCGCGCAAGATAACTGCACCAGCAGCTCGAACTTGAGCCGCAATCGTCATAATCTGGTCTCGGCTCTCTATTGCACAAGGGCCCGCAATTGCCACAATTCGTTGCCCCCCAATTTTAACTTTCCCCACATTGACAATCGTATCGCTCTTCTTTAATTCACGGGAAGCTAGTTTATAAGGTTTAGAAATAGGAATAACATTTGCCACCCCTTCAAGAATGGCAACCTCACGAATATCGATCCTATTTATCCCCACGGCACCAAAAACGGTCTCTTCTTGGCCAACGATTTCTTTTACTTTGAAAGAGTGGCTTTTAAGAAACTCTTTTATAGCTTTTTTCTGAGCTTCAGAAATTTGTTTTTTAAGAATTATGATCATAGTAGCAGTACGCTAAATCTTTTATGGACCCCTGTCAAGTTATCGAGTTGCCGAGAATTAAACTCTCGAGTAGTATAGCGCTATGCATATAGATTGGGAAAACATTTTTACGTTGATGAGACAAGCAGTTCGAACAGGAGAACAAGACTTTCCGGCTATTTCAACGATTGCTCAAGAAAACCAAGATCCATTTAGAGTCTTAATCTCTACACTCATCTCTTTACGCACCAAAGATAGTGTAACCATTGCTGCCTCGCGACGTCTCTTTGCTTTAGCCGACTCTCCTCACGCCATGCTCTCTCTTTCTCCTCAAACAATAGAAGAAGCCATCTATCCCGCCGGCTTCTATCGCATTAAAACCAAAAATATTCTTGAAATAAGTAAGATGCTCATCCAGCTTTACGGTGGAAAAGTTCCCTCCCAAAAAGAAGCCTTACTGCAATTACCTGGAGTGGGAACTAAAACAGCAAATTTGACACTAAATTTAGGTTTTGGCATCGATGCCATTTGCGTCGATATCCACGTCCATCGCATAGCAAACCGGATGGGATGGGTATCTACAAACAAACCAGAAAAGACCGAGGTTGCTTTAGAAAAGATTATGCCCCAACGTTTTTGGATCCCGCTGAATGAATTATTGGTGACCTACGGCCAACAAATATGCCGACCTATTTCTCCTTTCTGTTCCAAATGCACAGTCTATTCCTATTGTAAGCGGGTAGGAGTTACCCGCTCTCGCTAATTTTATGGTTTGGGATAACTGGCCTCTACAATTTTAGCAATAGGATCAGAACGCCCTTGGGTGTAGAAATGCACACCAGGGACCTGAGCTGCTAATAATTCTGATACCTGCTCAATGCACAAAGCAATGCCCACTTTTCGAATCTCGGCAGGTGTAGAGCAACGCTCAATCTGCGTGACAAAAGTAGCAGGGATTTCGACATGAAAGGTTTGCGGCAATAATTCCAAATCTCGTTTTCTCTGGATTGGTTTAATCCCAGGAATAATAGGAACCTCTATACCACTACGACGGCATTGATCGACAAAGGAAAAAAAGTGATCATTATTAAAAAACATTTGAGTGACAATGTAATGGGCTCCAGCATCTATTTTACGTTTAAGCATAGCAATATCGTACTCCATATTAGGAGCTTCAAAATGCTTTTCGGGATAGCCGGCAACTCCAATACAAAAAGAAGATGGTTGGGAACCACGCAATGAAGAATCTAGATATTCACCCTCATTACTAGCTGCTATTTGGCTTACCATGCCATCTGAATGGTCATAACCACCTTTTACAGCCACAAAACGACGCTCACCATGGGGAGGGTCTCCCCGTAAAGCGAGCACATTATCAATACCAAGAAAACTTAACTCTATCAACAAATCTTCTAATTGATCTTTGGTTTGTCCCCCACAGATCAGATGGGGCACTACAGGAATGCCATACTTATAGTGAATTGCAGCAGAAAGGCCTAAAGTTCCAGGTCGCTTGCGGACAGTCCGTCGTTCAACTAACCCATCAGGGCGATCAACATAGACAACTTCCATCTGGTGGTTAGTTATATTGATATAGGCTGGGTTGTAAGGTAATAGCGTCTCTATGGCTTCATAAATAGACTCTATTGTGTGCCCCTTTAGGGGTGGAAGCAATTCAAATGTAAACAAAGGTCCCGTTGCCTGTGCAATTATATCTGTTACTTTCATGATTGTTCCTCCGTTATCCGAGTGGCCATAGTTATTTCTAACTCTGCAATATCGACATTTCGCCAGTGCGCATAACTTTGTAATTGATCCAAGCCAAGCGGACCAAGGTTGAAATACGAACACCCTTCTCCAGCAAAATAGAAGCCACAAGTAGAAGCTACTGGAACCATTGAAAACCCACTTGTTAACGTTACTCCTGTTCGCAGAGGAGCCTCCAACAAGTGAAATATCACCTCTTTCTGGCTATGATCTGGTGCTGAAGGGTAACCAACGGCAGGACGAATTGATGGAATGGTACCATAGTTCCACCAAGTGGTTGCCAATTTCTTGTGTAAATATTCACTTAAAGCTTCAGCTACACGGTCGCTAATCATGGCTAACAAGAGAGCTTGGTATTCATCACCTGCGGCCCGATATTGGTCAACTCTTGCTGTAACGCCTAAGCCTGCAGTAGCAACGAACATCCCCATAGTATCTAATTTTTCAGGATGGATATAGTCGGCTAAAGAGCGACAGAATCCTGTTGCATCGGGTTTCTGCATTCGTAAGAACTGTAACGTACTTTCGTGTCCTTCGCCGTCAAAAACACGTACCGTTTGCTCGTCAATCGCCTCAGCGTGAAAAATACCAATAACAGCTCGAATTGAACTCTCTAATATTCGTTTTATTTCTTCCTTTTTTACCAATTGCTTAGCATCTTGAATCAGTTCTTGAGCCTCTTCAGAACGAACCGGAACTCGCCAGCCAATAGCCAACATAGACCAATTAACCAGAGGAAGAAGGTCATCGAGGGCAACATCAGCTATGGTGTGGAGGCCAATCATTTGGGGTTTGGGAGCTGGTTCTTTCTTATAGAACCGCTTTTGGGTTGCCTCTTTTAAAGGGAGTACTCTCTCTTCCTTCGTGGTACGCTGAGCTGCTCTTAGCTCAGAATAGCGCCGAGAAACCGTATGTAAGAAAAGTTCTCGAGTTTTAGACATAAGCTGTAAAGCTACCGCAACGGCATGCGAGGCATCGCTTGAATAAACCACATGGCGGTAGAGAGGGGCAAGACGGAGCGCTGTGTGTTCCTCACTGGTGGTAGCGCCACCTATCATGAGAGGAATTTGGAGTCCTTCCGCTTCAAATAATGTACACACAGTAGCCATCTCAGTTAACGATGGTGTAATAAGACCACTTAAACCCACAATGTCGGCTTGAACTTCTTGCGCTTGGGCTACGATGGCTTCTGGTGGAACCATCACTCCCATATCGATAACTTTAAAGTTATTACACTGGAGTACCAAGGCAACAATATTTTTTCCAATATCGTGCACATCTCCCTTTACAGTGGCTAGCACAATGGTCCCAGCGCTACGAGATACTTGGGCAGAAGCCGCGAGTAAGCGGGGTTGTAACAGGTTGACAGCCTGTTTCATAACCCGTGCTGAACGTACTACCTGCGGTAAAAAGAGCTTCCCTTGTCCAAAAAGATCCCCTACCGATGCCATACCATCCATTAATGGGCCTTCTAAAATCTTTATGGCATCTATGGATTCAGACTCTTTTAAGTCTGCCTTTAGATACGTATCATCCCCTTTTACCAGCGCCATTTTTAGACGTTCTGTTATACTAAGCGTGCGCCATGTCAGATCAATTTTAGGCTTCTCCTTCAAAGTCAGCTCAATTGGCTGCATTGCTAGGGCAATAAGATCTTCGCGGCTATCGGCACTTGCATCTAATAATGCTCGCTCTATTATAGCAGTAGCATGAGGCGGGAGGTCGGAAACTTCAACTAATGTCGCTGGATTAACGATAGCCATATCGAGACCTGCTTTCACTGCGTGTTTCAAAAAAACAGCATGTATAGCTTCTCTAAGGGAATTGTTCCCTCTGAAAGAAAAAGAGAGGTTGCTAATACCTCCACTGACATATACAGAGGGAAATCGTTCTTTGATCCAAGCTGTAGCATTAATGAAATCGCTGGCATAGCGATCATGTTCTTCAATACCAGTCGCAATAGTAAGGACATTGGGGTCAAAGATAATGGCAGAGGCCTCACAGATATTATTATCGATAAGCAAATGATAGGAACGTTCAGCGATTGAACACTTGCGCTCAAACGTATCAGCTTGACCCTGTTCATCAAATAACATAACTACCATCGTAGCCCCCATGGCAGTAACATAGCGGGCTCTTTCAAGAAAAACCTCAGGCCCATCGTTAAGGCTCAACGAGTTAACAATGCTTCTCCCTTGGATTTCGGGAAGAGCTGCTACGACAACCTCCCAAAGAGAAGAGTCTATCATAAAAGGAACTCGTGCAATTTGTGGATCTGCAATTGCTAATCTGAGAAATTGGACCATGGCGGAAGAAATATCTAAGAGGGGATCATCCATGCAAATATCGATGATAGCAGCTCCTTGTGCAATCTGTGTTCGAGCGATATGTAACGCTTGATCAAAGAGCCCTTCACGGATAAGGCGTGCAAATTTACGTGATCCAGCTACATTAGTCCGTTCACCAATAATCAGGAAATC
>JAQVOO010000071.1 GCA_028702575.1 Sphaerochaetaceae bacterium | reverse complement strand
TCGTATTCAATGCATTAGTATTTTTTATTGTAATAAATATATATACTTCCCGCTCTTGTCAAAACCTTCTCGTGCTATGATTTCATTGTCTCTCAATTCTTTAATCGTTCTTTGTACAGACCTGACAGAAAGCTTTGATTGTTCAACTATCTGCTTCTGCGTCAAGGTCCCATCATGTTTGATTATGTTTAAAACAAGCAATGCATTCTCAGAAAGTTGCATTTTAGCTTCACTTACACCGCCATTTACGCTGTTATTGGTTTGTTCAACGAGAATTTTTACAGCTTCCTTGTTATAAGGGAAACGCACCGAGATGAAATGTTCTGAGATACCGCCTTCATTTCCAAACTGTTCTTTATTATCTTGCCACTACTGAATTCGCAACGATTAATAATGGTCACATCAACTTTCGTTCATAATTTCAGAATCAAAGGTTATGAAAAGTTCTTTGATCAAGCCTACTTTTAAAGAGTTAACAACAATAATTATTCCTCATCCATTTCAAAATCATCTTCATCTTCTTCGTCCTGACTTTCACTATTGAAATCGGATAGTGGCAACTCTTGATCCCCCATGGATAATGATTGCTTATAATCTTCAGCCAACATGGTCCTGTTGAATTCTGCTGTCGGATTGATTTCCTCAACCAATTGCTCAAGCTCTTCAAGAGAGATATCAAAGAATTCTTTCCTTAAATTGACTTTGTTTAATCTTCTCGCATGCAATCTTTGGTGTAATTTATTCTCTAGTCCAACAGCATCTTCTGAGAAAATGAAACTATGCACATCATACTTGAATGGCACACTTGCATTGCTAAGTTCATTAACTCGCTCCTGAGGGTCCAGTCGCCGCGTCATACCAATTTTGAATACTTGGTCTCCGAATGAACCCAAGTTACTGATAATATAGACATTTCCAGCCTTACCTTTTTGGAGCTTAGTAATCTCTTCCTTCTTTTCTTCTACCTGAGCGAGCTGGATATTTAATTCTTCCAACTTAGCCATAATATCAGCTCGCTTGGAAGAATCCTCTGGTTCCAGTTCCAACATCTCCTGGATTTTCTCTATTTCCGCTAGGTACTTCGATTCTTCAAAAGCTATCTGTTCCTTTTGTTCCGCTAACCGCTTTCGCTCCTCGGCTTCCTCGCGCATCTGCTGTCGCAAAGCAAGTTGTTCCTGTCTAGCTTGCTCCCTCTTGAGGTAATACTCATATTCAATTCTTACGGCATTATCGAATAGGTGCTCTAACTCCCCTACAAATTTCCTCATAGTACCAGCAATCTGTTGGTTACCATCAGAAGCAATCACCAAATATTTTGCTATGAGCGATTGAACTTGGAATAAGGCGTTATCGAGCTTCTCATACTTAAGGTTGTACAAAATATTCTGAAGTTCTGACCTCAGAGAAATTACCATCAATTGATAGATAGCTTGGTTGGCTTTGGTGGTATATCTTTGGGCATAGTCTTCAAGCAATACGTCGATCTGTTTTTGGTTGGCCCTAAATTCCTTACGTAGATCTTGGTAGTTCATATAATTGAGATTCAACATAATAGTAGGAGCAATGGAATCTAGGTCGACCTTCTCCTCATCAGTCAAAGGTCTGAAATATGTGGTAGGGATATCTGTCTCATGGAATCGTTCAACCGCATGCTCAATGGCACGATGGAGCTCTTTTGCCCGAGCTAATTTCAATCTCTGATTCTCCATCCTCTTATCTAGTTTGTTACAACTTTCCTCTAAACTCCCCTTCTTTCCTTTGAGATTGACCCATTCTCCTTTCAGAACAATTAACTGCGATTCGATTCCATCAATTGTTACCTCAAGCTCCTGCTTCTTTTTTTGCGCTGATTCGATGTCAGCCACACCTAGCACCTGGATTCGGTTCTGTTCAGATTCCAGATTTCGCTTCACTTTTCTTAGTCTCTGTATGAGCACGATCAGTATGATTATAAGAACAGCTATTAGCCCTAAAAGGTAT
The DNA here is from genome assembly GCA_028702575.1 of Sphaerochaetaceae bacterium. Taxonomy (GTDB): domain Bacteria; phylum Spirochaetota; class Spirochaetia; order Sphaerochaetales; family Sphaerochaetaceae; genus JAQVOO01. Next base: position 8,379 of record JAQVOO010000071.1, on the reverse strand, counting down.
ATATTGGATATCATTGGGGACCTCTCGATTTCAGCTTCTGGTATGAAAGAAGAATGCCCAGCGGAGGATGGTTCTACATTGGGATCAATTTTGGTATCGACCGGCTCATCATATATCTTAACAACTGAGGAGGGCTCTGGTTCCTCTAAAACAACAGGTAGTTCTTCAGTTTTATCGTTTATAATTTCTACAATTGGATCTTTGTCGCTTGTACCATATGCTAAAGATTCAATACCTTCGACAAGAAAATCAGCATCTAATACACTCTCTTGTTCCTCAGTAAATACATAATCTTCAGTCGCAACATCTTCTTCTAATAGTGGGGCTACAAGAACCTCAACAGAAGGCTCTTCAACCGTTTCAGTCATAGCTATGTCATTTTTGGTCGAATCTTCTATTGGTCTAGTAATCTGACTTGTTTGTACTGGCTGAACCAGCTCAACTTCTTGAGTTGCCGTGCATCCAATGGAAACCAATAATGAGATGAAGATGAATATTGATCCAAAGAGAGTTGACTTTTTTCTCATAGTATCCACGTCATCCTACCATGGAAATAAAGAGAAAGGAGCAAAAATATTCTTAGCTATTGTTTTAGTATGTATACATCTTACCACCCATCTTGAGTCGTGCTAAGATAATCATGTTAGAGGTGGTGTAAAATGGTAACAGGCACACAATCATGCATATTCTGTAATATAGAGCCCAATTTAATTATTATTGAAAATGAACTAGCGTATGGAATACGAGATAGTTTTCCTGTGACATCATTACACTCCCTGATCATACCAAAACGCCATATTTCCAACTATTTCGACCTTACTCAAAAAGAGTTGATGGCATGCAATGAATTAACTAGGAAACTCCAAACCCAAATCAGTGAGCGTGATCCAACGGTAACCGGCTTCAATGTCGGTGTAAATATCGGCAAGACCGCTGGGCAAACCATATTCCACTCTCATATTCATCTTATTCCCCGCAGGGAAGGAGATGTCCCCAATCCAAAGGGTGGAGTTAGGCACGTAATTCCAGAAAAAGGGTTCTACTAAACTTGAGAATAGTCTTGAGATTGAGAGTTATTCCAATATTTTTACGATAATTTTGATACATTCCAACAATACGAACCGTCGACCCTGCTTTGACGGTTTTGAGCTAAACCGACAACTTTACATTGACGGTTTAGCTAGATAAGTATACGATACATAGAGAAGGAGAGTAGAGATGGAGAACCTTAAAATTACTATACGGCAAATGCTACTCGATAACCAACAACTTGCTTTAAAAGATTCGTTTATCAAACGAGAGCTGATTGTTGAGCGCCTTCCGCGTGAAGCCACTATAATAACAGGAATAAGAAGGGCCGGTAAGAGTATTTACCTACGCTTATATATGCAATTTTTACATGCTCAAGGCGTCCCTCTGGAAAACTTATGTATATTAGACTTTGCAGACGACCGCTTATTTAGCCTTCGCAATGAGGAGCCGACAATCATCGCCGATGTATACTACAGTTTATTCCCTGAAAAGACTGAAGAAAAAGTATACTTCTTTTTTGATGAAATCCAGTACCTCTATCACTGGGAATTATTTGTAAACCGACTCCAAACCACCCGAAATTGCGAAGTGAACATCACTGGATCTTCAGCAAAGCTTTTAGTAAAAGAGATTGCCACTGAATTCGGTGGTAGAAGTCTTTCTTGGGAGCTATTCCCATTCTCTTTCGCAGAATTTATTTCCACAAAACAACACCTCAGAAAGCTTCCACCACTCAATCGCATCTCTAGTGATGATGAAAAATTTTGTAGACAATGGTTTGATGAGTATATGAAAGTTGGTGGATTTCCTGAAAGTATATCTATTTCTGATGACCGGACTCGAGTGCAGTTCCTGCAAAATCTTGCAGAAACAGTCGTTTTCCGTGATGTCATCAAACGTTACAACTTAGGAAATCCAAATGAGATTTGGCGCTTGATGCAACTATTGCTAAATCAAATGGGAGGATTAACTTCGTTTACAAAACTCAAACAGCGTATGGCAGGAGAGCGATACCGAATATCGGTAGAGATGGTTAAACTTGCGACCAGTTATTTTGAAGATACGTATCTTGTATATCCCATCGAGATTTTCAGTATGAATACAGCTGTGCGCTCAACCAATCCCAAAAAAATATACTGCGTCGACCACGCTCTAGCTATGTCTGTGGCTGAAAAATTGACGCCTGACTACGGCAAGATTCTTGAAAATATCGTTTTTATCCACTTACGTCATGTTACTGATAGGATATATTATGCAAAAACTTCCAGTGGTAAAGAAATTGATTTTGTCACCGCCCCAGTTGGTGCATCAATTACTGAACAGACACCACTAAAACTCTGGCAAGTGTACTATGAAATGGAAAAAAATAGTACTCTAAATCGTGAAATTACCGCACTCACAGAAGCCATGCTCACGTATCACATCACAGAGTCCTGCATTATCACATACAATACAGAAAGAACTATAGTTAAAGAAGGATTAAGCATTCAACTTATACCAGTCTGGAAATTCCTGCTCACTACACCCGCTGTGTGAACCAGGTTGAATTTCTGTATGGCCTACAAACATTGAAAATAGTCATGGAAAGGTTTCTAACTTTGATCAAGGGATTATCGCTTCTTCAATAGTATACTGAATAATAGTTAAGCCAGATTCGCAAAATTAAAAGCTCCTTAGAACTTGCTCTAGCTAACAACACGACTTATTAAAATTCAAAAACCGCTTTGTTATTGTCTCCTAACCCCTGTACTCCCAATTCCTTGAAAACCCCATATTAGATGCAATGGTAACCAAGGGATCAATGGTCAACCTCAGCTGCTCTTTCAGACGTTTTTTATTAAGTATTTCGTTTATGCCAATTTTTATATCTACTTGATACGGCTCTATGGTTTTCTTCCACTCGGAAGATCTTGCTAGCTGGTGGAAGATAGACAATCCTTGGTGCTGGAGATCGACATACGCATCAAAATACTTCTGCACAGAAGGCAAGTTGTTCGATTTGGAAGAATTGACTGATTGAGGGGCTGGTATCAAGTTCCAAAGCTGGTTGTGGGCCACAAAAGACCAAGGGATGAAGTGGTCAAGAGAAAAATTATCCAACGTAATTCTCTGCTTTGAATAAATGCATTGCAGAGATTCTACTTGAATCACGCTCTTCCAGAACCTACTCTGCATTCCCATTCCTGGTTGATAGGTTTCAGGAAATAGCTTTGATTGCAGATTGGGCACCGATGGATTTCGCCTTTGCATATAGCACAGCCACTCCCACTTTGCAAAAGTTTCAACCAGCTCATAATTCTCATACAAATACTCCATCCACGCCGGATGCATAACAATTGTGCTGTTTGTTGTATCGATAGAGTAGAAGGGACGAATCTCGTCAAACTGTTCCTTCGCTAAGTTCACGATAATTGCATTCTTTTTTCCATCCTTCTCCCCCCGTATCGATTCTGTGAAGAAAGGCTGAAGAAGACGATAAGGAACATACCGCATTATTTCAGAAGATGTAAAACTCATTGTAGATAACAGCTTCAATAATTTTTCTTTATGCGACGGGAAAGCAAATGAATCAGATAAAGACAGCGATTCAATATCGATTTTAGCGAGTTCTCTGGGAATCTTGTCTACCAAGCCAAATGATAATTTAAAATACTTATATGGATACCACGCAATAGCGAGCATATTGCGAACAATAGCATCAAATGGAATTATTTTTGATGTAAAATTATCTCGTTTCAATATTTCAAGTAAGGCCATGAAGAATAAATATTTATAAGACGTGGTAGTATCTTGAAATATTTGTAGCAGTTTGTTCTTATCAACATCTGGGGAAGGAGGTAGTGGTGAATTGACTAAATTAGATTCTTTGAACCAGTTTCCCATACACAACCCCTCTAATTCCACGAAATACAGTTACCCTACCTCTTATAGTAACCCCTCGGTGGAGTAATGTACAATTGTATCTGTTACATGATCTTTAAAGTAAAGAGCGGATGTTTGCCTCTATAATTTTTACAATTTATGGGGTCAAAGCCGGGTTACTTAATTATGGCTTCTACTTTATTTTCGCAAGCAGCACATGCGGTACGATTAGAAAGTAATCCCTCTGATTTAGGTGCAACACTGTTGAACTGCGTTGCGCAGGCCATCATCTGGAAGATACAAGGCATGGTTAGGGTACAATTTACTTGAGTCCCCTCTTTTTGCATTTCTATTACACCGACACTTTTGAGCAGAGAGAGGTGCTTAGATGCGGTTGGGTTAGTCAAACCCAGATGGGCGGCTATTTCACACACGCACCACGATCTTTCACTCAACTCTTCAATCATAGCAAGGCGAGCGGGGTGACCCAGCACACGAAATAATTTTGCTATGTCTTCAAACTGCGCTACTTTATTTTGGTTCATATGTTGAATGTTGCAATATTTGGAAACTTTGTCAAGGTTTCCTATTGACATTTAAGAGAGATGTTTCCATTATTGGAAACAATACTAGAGTTTCCATAATTGGAAACATAAGGAGATATACTATGGTTATCCAAATACTCGGAACAGGCTGTCCTAAATGTAAAGCTCTTGAAGCAAATACTCGCCAAGCTATCGAAGCTGGTCACATCGATGCCGTCATCGAAAAAGTAACCGATATAGATAAAATTATGGAAATGGGAGTAATGCTAACGCCAGCTCTTGCTATCGACGGTGATGTAAAATCTTCTGGAAAGCTTCTTAATAAGAACCAGATTTTATCCTTAATTCAAGGTAACTAAACATGGCTATGAAAGATCTTTCTTCAAATAAAAAACTACTCATCATTGCCGGTGTTTTCCTTGCAATCTTCTTTATACCATTTACTAACCCCAGGGTCGCTAATGCAGTACAGGAAGCATTTCTCATGCTCTCTGACTATGCTCATGAACACGTTCTCCTCTGTGTTGTCCCGGCTTTATTCATAGCCGGAGCTATCGTAGTATTTCTCAATCAACAAGCGGTTATGAAATATCTGGGCCCTAAATCAAACAAGTTAGTGGCCTATTCGGTAGCTTCAGTTTCGGGAGCAATCCTAGCAGTATGTTCCTGTACAGTACTCCCGTTGTTTAAAGGAATCTACAAAAAAGGCGCGGGATTAGGCCCTGCTGTTGCGTTCCTCTATTCTGGACCAGCCATTAATATTCTAGCCATAATTCTTTCCTATAAAGTCTTTGGCTGGAAGCTCGGAGCTAGCCGGATGATCGGAGCGGTGATCTTCGCCTTTGTTATCGGTTTAATCATGCAGGCACTCTTCCGCAAAGAAGATGAACAAAGGCTTGCTGATGAGAGACTCTTTAAAGATACTGGCGGCCCTGAAGCACGTACTCTTGGACAAATGGTCCTCTTTATGATCTCTATGATTGGCATTCTCGTCTTTCTTAACTGGGCCCCATCTAGTGGCGCTAGTTCTTTGTGGGATTTCTTCTATCGAGCAAAATATTGGATTACGGGTGCCTTTGGGTTAATCTTAATGTATGCCTTAGTCCGTTGGTTCTCCAAAGATGATCTAATTGAATGGGGAAGTTCTACCAGAGACTTTGCTCTTCAAATCCTGCCGTTACTCTTCGCAGGGGTTCTGGTAGCGGGCTTTCTATTGGGAAGGCCAGGTCATGAGGCCTTAATTCCCTCTCAGTGGGTTGAATCTTTAGTCGGTGGCAACTCAATCCTTGCCAATTTCTTTGCCTCTATTGCCGGTGCCTTTATGTACTTTGCGACTCTCACCGAAATCCCCATAGTGCAAGGCTTACTTGGTGCAGGTATGGGACAAGGCCCTGCTTTGGCTCTCTTACTCGCGGGCCCAAGCCTCTCTCTCCCTTCGATGTTGGTTATTGGCAGTGAGCTTGGATTTAAGAAAACTGCAGTCTATGTTATTCTGGTTGTGGTCTTTTCAACTTTTGCCGGAGTTTTATACGGGATGATTGCTTAAAGGGCAGTAAAATATGAATTGTTCGTGAGGCAGTGAGGATCGAAGGAAATACAATGGCTGACCATAACCATAATAAAGATAATAACCTATCTGGGAAAAAGATCTTTTGGGTAACCGTGCTTAACGCAACAATTACGCTCACAGAGATTGTCGGAGGATTACTTTCCGGCAGTCTAGCCCTTCTCTCTGATGCCATGCATAACTTGAGCGATACGATTGCTATTGCTCTTTCGTATTTCGCAAACAAGCTTGCTCGAAGGCCAAAAGACACCAAACGCACATATGGCTACAAACGTGCAGAAATCCTAGCTGCTTTTATCAACTCAGCGGTACTCCTCGCCATTACATCCTTTCTCATAATTGAAGCTATAAAAAGATTTCAAAATCCCACAAGTATTGATGGAACTTTGATGATGATTGTGGCAGCAATTGGTCTTGCAGCAAATGTTTTTTCGATGATTCTTTTGGAACGAGACTCCCATGGAAATCTTAATATAAGGTCTTCATATTTGCACCTTCTTGGAGACACCATCTCTTCTGTCGGTGTCCTTTTGGGTGGTATTGTTATTAAGATTTGGAACCAAGTGTGGATTGATCCCATAGTCACTATTCTGATTGCCCTTTATATCATGAAAGAGACGATCTCCATACTGAAGCAAACAGTAGGAATACTCATGCAAAGCGCAGCTCCGCTTGATTACACTCTCATAAAAGAGACCATTGAATCTATGGATAAGGTTAAAAACATTCACCATGTCCATTCTTGGATGTCTAATGAAAAAACAATCCATTTTGAAGCTCACATCGATTTAGATGACATGCTTGTTTCAGAAGCCGAGCAAATCTTTGCAGCTATTGAAGAATACCTCATCCACGACCAGGGAATAACTCATGTTACCCTTCAGGCAGAGACAAATCGATGTGATGATAAAAACCTCTTTAAGTTTTAAGAGTTAGGAAAAGTTCAAATTCCCTCTAAATTGCCGACCTCCTAGCCGTTAGATCAATCTTCATCTACAAATTGATATGAGCAAGAAGTAGGACTTCATTTCAGATAAACACATTCTCCTCTGATTGTTAATCCAGCAAAATTAGTTATTGAACGAGGTCGTGTCTGGACAGAAAATAGCAACAAACCACACGGTTTTGGAGTATTAAATCAATAATTTTACCCCATTTCCCAAAAATCCAATAATCGCAAGCTTTTTTCGAGAAATCGGTCAAGCTAATGAAATACGGCAAAGCATATGGAGGTTCAGATCCACAGTTAATTGAAGGGGATATTTTCAAATAGTGTTCCTGAATTTGGAGATAAAGGAACACCAGTGGGGCGAAGGTTCTGGATTATGAGGCTCATGCAGAACCTCCAGTTCTCTCGGATACAAAATTGTCAATTTTTAAAGCCTGCTAGGACACACCTCGGAACTCAGGAATTATCAGTTACCCGTGGCATATAACAAGAACAAGCAATTTCGAGAAAGCTATGAGATACCTAGTTGAATCTTATTGGAAAATCTAAAAACAGTCCTGTATCCCCTTTTACTAAAACAATCTTATATTTCCACCCGCGACAACCCTAATTATATCGAAAGTATTAAATACTTCTAAACCTCCATAGACCGTAAAGTTTGGAGCAATGAGATAGTTGAATATTCCACTTAAGTTCAGATTAAATTTAGTAAAAGCATTTGTATCGACACCTATTCCAAGAGATGAATCAATCCACATTCTAGGATTATCGAAGAAATAACGGGAATCTACATTTACAATTGCAAGAAAGTTGAAAACTTTTGTTGCTGCAGTATCAATAGTTGGGATCAATTCTCCGCCCACCTTCACATATACACTCTCGCCTGCTAGGAGAGTTGCCCACTCTCCACCTAGAGCAATTCCTAACTTGAATGTACTCTTTGTTCCTGTTGTAAAGGAAAAACTGGGTCGCAGTTGCGCATAGGCTTGCCACCCATACATCAAATTATTCCATCTAGCGGCTTCAAAACTATATTCTTGAGACTGGTCAAGATAGATAAGCTCTACTACTTTATCATCAATGGTATAGGCATGGGCTAAATCTCTATAATAAGTGCCATATAATTCAGAACTATCAGAAGAATAGGTGTTAAAGTGTTGTGCGCTTGTATATTTTTGACGTGCAACCTTTTCAACTATCGCTTCTGTTGGAGTAACTCCAAAATGTTCCATAGTATTCACGATCTTTTTAATAGTGCCAATAAAATACATTTTCCCGATTCCAGCACCAACAGCTGGACTGAGATTGATGGTTAAAGAAGAAGCTCCGCCATCAAAAGGAAGATTCATGAAGAAACGCACCCCCCCTGCCACTTGATAATAGGCAGGAAAGGAGCCAATAGAAAATGCATAACTCTTAAAATC
>JAQVOO010000070.1 GCA_028702575.1 Sphaerochaetaceae bacterium | reverse complement strand
TCCAAGTGGGACGTGAACAACTCTCGTGGGGCCCGGGTAAGAGTGGCAACTTCGTCCTCGGCGACCATCTTAATTACCACAATGTAGGTCGCTTAACCACCTACGCCAATAATTTTAAATATACTCTGCTAACCAGCTTCTTCCCCCATCCCAGTGAGTATTACTCTACAACACAACGATCTTATGGTGGTTATTTTAATTATGGTACCAGTCAAACGGGTGTTTCCTCAGGCCTGAATATGTTCTTAGCTCACCGCCTAGAGTGGCGCATGTTCCAACACAAAGTGAACCTGGCTCTTACTGAGACCATTATGTATCAATCCAAAGATAACACGCTCGACTTACGAGTTTTAAGCCCAGCTGCAGTTTTTCACAACTACTATATTCGCTCGAATGCCAACTCCATCATCGCCCTAGAAGTTGATGTAACCCCAATAAAACACCTTAATATCTACGGACAAGTGGTTATTGATGAATTTGTTCTTCCTGGAGAACCTATGCTAGGTAAAGCTGGGGCTCTCCCTGACGGCAAAGGTTTTATGGTAGGAGCCCAAGGCAACTACCCATTGCTGAAAGGATTCCTCTTCGGTTCCTTTGAGTGGGCCCAAACTGACCCCTACCTCTACTTACGAGATAACGTCAACTACAAGCAAGCTCCGGGTGAATATGGGATTAACTATGTGGTGGCAGTCAGAGAATATATGCGCCATGGAGTTATGTATAACGAAGACTTCTTAGGGTATCAATACGGTGGCGATGCGATTGTCCTCAATGGACAAGTTGGTTATAAAGAGTTTGGAAAATGGCACGCTACTGCTAACGTCTTCTACATGATGCACGGGACAAAAGATAGATGGACCCTCTGGGCACCAGAAGAAAAAGATGAGACCGATGGGACCTCAACGGAAACAACTCCTACAACTGATCATAGCAATACAGGGAATAATTTAGATAAAGATGCTCATTTACGCGACAGTGTGGAAAAGACTCTCGTTATTGGCTTACAGGGAGGTTACACAATCCTTCCTGGACTTGATGTTTTTGCCCAAGGTGATTTCATTCATATCGTCAATCCCGGAAACATAAGTACTAACGACACTCGACAAGATATTCAACTCACTGTTGGTGTCAGTTATCACCTTTAAGGTACATTAAGACTATGAAATTATCTTTTAAGACTATCTTTGCAGCTACCACCTTGCTGGTGGTAGCTAGTTTTTCACTCTTTTCAGCCTCCTCGACCTATATCATCCCTTTTGAGTCTTCAATCTACGATGATATAGAGGCTCTTTATCTTGTCTCTGGGTATGGAACTCCATCGAATAAAAGACCCTGGAGTAGCGCAGAAGCGCTGTTGATCCTCTCTCGCATTGATGAATCGTCATTATCGAATGCGATGCGAGAGTACTATCAGGTAGTGAAAAGAGAAGTCGAGCGACCCTTACGTTACCAGTTCGACGATATGGTTGAACTTGGTTTCTTTTTCGATCTCAATGCTGAAATGTATACTCACTCTAATGGATCTGATTTTCCCAATGAATCTGATTGGGATTTTGGCTTCCCTGAACGCTCTCCTATGTTAAGGCTGAGATTCGATATGGCCTTCTCTGACTTTCTCTACATCTATTCTGATTTACAGTATCAAAGAAATAGATTTAGATTTGGAGATGACATTGGAAAATTTAATATAACTAAAGAAGAAGGAATCAGTACTGGAGCTGGACCTGGTAGTTATATGGTAAAGTCTTCCATCTACAACCGTAGCTTTTTGACCAACTGGATGCCCACTACTTTCGATCTAGATTTTCAAATACCCAAAAGAGCCCTCATCTCTACCGGGGGCAAGCACTGGAACCTCTCCTTAGCCCGCGATAAGATTCGGTGGGGTAATGGGCATTCTGGAAATTTTGTCATCTCTGATCATGATGATTATCAAGAGTATCTACGGTTTGTGGCTTTTAGTGATAAATTCTCCTATGACTGGACTAATATGTTCTTTGAAACAAACATTAATACTGCTGAATCAGCTAGTGCAGATAAGGAATTTAAGATCTTCATGGCTCACCGTCTAGAGTTTCGCCCTATCGACAGGATTACCTTGGCTCTATCAGAGAATGTGATGTATCAAAACGATGTTTTTAGTCTCCGCCATTTTAATCCCGCTAATGTGTATCATAATCTCAATAATAGCTCCATGTTTAATGCCATCGCCCACATTGAACTCGATGTAATGATTGTCCCTGGAGTGAACTTCTATGGGCAGTATGTCCTCGATCAAGCTATAGCTCCTAATGAGAGCGCCAGTCAAGCCAATGCCTATGGGTATCTAGTAGGTATAGAACATGCGTTGAGTATTCACAAAGGGATTCTATTTTCTTCGCTTGAGTTTGCCACGACCAGTCCAGCAATGTATCGACGATCAGCAGTCGATTTTATTACCTTCCGTCGCTATCATGGTAATGACACTTCATTTGTAACCCATTTTGATTATCTTGGCTATGAATATGGAGGAGACGCACAGGTGCTTCAACTCGACATAGCATATCGTCTTCCAAAAGATAGAAATATTGCCTTACAGCTCTTTTATATGAGACATGGAGATATTGACTTATTTACAAAAAATAGTGTGGTAAATGCTACTGCTAAACTGGAATCTGCTCCATCAGGACCTGTAGTGGCAGAGACATTCAAGGCCTCTATTGCAGGTGAATATAGCATAGAAGACGTGGTAGCTTTTGTTGATACACGCATCTGGGCCCACCTAGCGTATGTAGGTAAGCGAGAATACACCAAAGCTACTCAGGATTATAGTGCGTTACAGAGTGATGTGCAGTTCACTCTGGGAGTTTCACTTACACTCTAACTGATCCTACCGTTTCTTAGATGCGGTGAATCTGTCCTAACGGACAGACTCACCGTTTTCTCATCTGGATCTATAAAGCAAGCTTGAGGATCTTTTCAATAGCATCCGCATCTAATTTTTGAAAGTTCCCTAGTGAAGTACGGCCAATCATGGCACTTTCTGCCATCTTACGGATATTCTCACTGCCTATATTAGCGTCACTGAGGCGCACCGGTAAATCAAGACTGCGATAAAAATCTTCTAAACGCTCAATGGCTACTTTGACAATATCATCTTTGTCATCAAATGATAAACTTACATCCCACACCCGGATTGCAAACTGGACAAACCGATCTATGTTAGTGTGATAAACATATTTCATCCAAGCGGGAAATACAATGGACAAACCAGCACCATGGGCAATGTCATAAATCCCACTTATTTCATGCTCTATATCGTGGCTGGCCCAGTCTCCTACTCGCCCGCGATCAAGTAGATTGTTATGCGCTATGGTGCCTGTCCACATCAATTCCGCCCGATAACGGTATTCTTTGGGGTGCTTTAGAGCCAAGGGGCCATAGGCAATTACATTGCGCATTGCACTCTCTAGGAGCCTATCAGAGAGATCGTTGTATTTTTCTAACGTAAAATAGCGCTCCATCAAGTGAGCTAAGATATCAGAAGCACCACACGCTGTCTGATAAGCTGGCAGGGTATAGTTAGTTTCAGGGTCCATGATTGCAAATTTGGGAATAAGAAGTTCACTACCAACATCACGTTTGAGGTTCTTCTCCCAATCGGTAATTACCGATCCAGAAGAACTCTCAGAGCCAGCTGCTGGAATAGTAAGTACGACTCCCACTGGCATGGCTTCTCGCACAACATACTCTTGCTTCATATAATAATCGTCCCAGACATCTTCATCTGAACGGAGAAGAGCCCCGAAGGCAATAGCTTTGGCTGAGTCAATAACACTACCACCACCAACAGCAAGAATGAGATCTATTTGCTCTTTCTTGCAGAGCTCAATCCCTTCTCTAACGAGTGACAGATGGGGGTTTGGCACGACACCAGGAAGCTCAATAATTTGTAAGTTTGCCTCTTTCAATGAGTTACAAACTTGTTCGTACACTCCATTTTGTTTAATTGAACCACCACCGTAATGCAGCAGTATCTTCTTGCCATAGAGTTTAGCTAAAGAGCCTACTTTTCCAATAGTTTTTGTACCAAACACAACCCGGGTTGGATTGTAATAATTAAAATTCAACATAGTATAAGACCCTCCCTATATTTGGGGCACATTTTCACGTTTACGTAGTATCCAAGCAAGAGCCTCTACCACTAAATCATGATCTTCTTCTTGTGCTAAACCTGAAACAGTTATAGCACCCACTACCCCAGTACCTCGTAATATAATCGGAAAAGATCCTCCATGGAAAGCATAGTTGGCTTCATCCACATAATGCCTTTCAGCTGGAGTCTGCCCTAATTGAGCTAACTGACGGCCAAGATAATAACTAGAGTGCCCAAATCGAGCCACACTACGCTTTTTACGCTCAATCCAGACTTCATTATCTATGGCAGCTCCATTGGAAGACCAATGGAACAAACAACGCTGCGAAACGGTAATATCTACTGCAATCGGCAGTTCTTCTTTACGGGCTTTAGTCACTATCCAAGAACCTAGGCGCCAAGCAATCTCCGAATCGAAACGATTAAATTGGAGAATGGCCTCTTGTTGCAACAAAGCATTCAGAATTTCAGACATGGTTACTCCTTGCTGTGTAATATTTGCTAAATTATAACACACCCTAACGCCATCGTATACTTCAGTAGAGACAACTCTCTTATTAAGATGCTTCAGAGAGAACCTTTGGTATTAGTGTAATGGGAGTATATACTTCGTTCTTTTTTAGCCTCTAAGAAACGTTTGTACTTTGAAATTCTTATGGAATTAACGGTCTATGGCAACTATTGTAAAGGCATGTTAGGATGGCCTCTATCCCGAAAATTCGGACATGGAGCAAGAACATGGACATGCAAGTGCAACCCAAAAGTACCTATGGGTTGTATGAAACACCTTTGTTACATCAAACTACTTTTTGGTCGGCAGTAAAAAGTGAACAAGGCATACCTAGCCAAGCCTACGATATCAAGGTCTGCCCAACTGACGTTGGTTTTAGCAACCGGTGTGCCTATCTCCTTGATGATGTTTTATTATTATTTCAATCCATAGGAGCCGATACAACCATCGCCTACGTCCCTTATGGTCCAGCTTTCGCTCCCTCAGACGAATTCATTGGTCCCTTTCTTGAGGAACTTTCAGAATCATTGCGTCCACACATACCCAATAATTGTATTATGTTGCGCTACGACCTCCCATGGGAATCGCCGTGGGCTCATGAAGAAAATAATTATGAGCCCGATGGCCAATGGATAGGACCTCCAGAGCCTAATTTACAAGAATTGCGACTAAACTGGGGGACCCAAACCCACAACCTGCGTAAAGCTACAACCGACATCCTCCCTTCGGATACGATGTTAGTTAATTTAATGCCGGATGAAGCAACCATTTTGCAATCAATGAAACCAAAAACTCGCTATAATATTCGCTTAGCCCAACGCCATGGGGTAACGGTAAGAACTGGTAACTTTGACGATCTAGACATCTTTTACGACCTTTACCGCCAAACTTGTCAGCGCAACAGAATCACTCTGCATGGGCGCAGTTTTTTTGAAGTTATGTTTAACACCCATGCTATAGCACAAGATAGTCTTGACGAATCGACCGACTTTGAATTGCTCATGGCCTATGAAGACGACTTCCCTCTTGCTGCCTTGTTTATCGTCTATTCTAGTTTACGAGCGACGTATCTATTTGGAGCCTCTAGTACTACCCGTCGTGATCGTATGGGAACGTATGCTTTACAGTGGGAAGCCATTCGGAGAGCAAAAAAAAGAGGGTGTTTTGAATATGATCTTTTTGGAACACCGCCAAATGGAGATCCGAGTCATCCTATGCACGGCCTTTACCGCTTTAAAAATGGCTTTGGGGGTAACCAATTGCATAGAATGGGATGCTGGGATTATCCGATGGTTCAACCAGATTATACCGATTTCGTGAATCAAGAAATGTTAGCTAAAGGCTATCACCTCCGTTAAACCACCTTTTAAAGGGGGTCACCCGTTAAGGTGATCCCCATATACCCCACCACTGGTAGTGATATAACCCTGCTTAATGATAGGAAACATATCCATAGATTCTTATCCTTAGGACTGGAGATTTATCTATGAAAAAAACAACAAGCAAAGATTTAGCGATTATTCTCGGGGCAATCCTCTTGGCGGTCGCCTCCCTCTCGTTACTCGGGAGGCTTCACATCGATAGTTCAACTGATGCTTTTATCCCCCAAAAAGCTGAAGTTGTGAGTATTAACAATGAAATAGAACGGCAGTTTGGTTCTATGGATGCCATGCTTGTTGGCATATCTACCCAATCAGGGAGTGTTCTCACCGCTCAGTCACTAGAAATTATCGAGGCCATGACAGTGCAGTTCAGCACTATTGAAGGTGTTGATTCAGTAGTATCGCTAACCAATAGCGACCACATGCAATCGAGTAGCGATGGATTCGAAGCTGTTTCACTCTATAATAAAAATGAAGCAGATCCTATTGCAAATCTCAGTAAACGTTTAGCTGAATGGCCTGAAGTGTATGATGGAACCATTATCTCCACAGACCGAACCATGGCCGCAATTATTATTCAACCGAAAACAAATCTTAGCCAAGAGGCACAAGATACTATTTTAAAAGAGCTTAAAGCGATTGTCGATGCGACTCCTAGAAATTCATTACAATTTTCCTATGTTGGTCTCCCGGTGGTAAAACAGCAGATAAACGAGAGCCTAATGCAAGATATGGCTATCTTAGCCCCTATAGTAGGACTCCTTATAATCCTTGTCCTCTTTTTCTCGTTCCGACGCTTTGGGGGAGTCCTTCTGCCACTCATCGGATTAGTAATTTCAGCCTCAATAACGGTTGGGATTATGGCCATCCTCAATATTACCTTTACGATGGCCACGATGCTTGTCCCAGTTCTCTTGCTCATAGTTGGTAGTGCATACGCCATCCATGTGATGAGCCACTTCTACGCTGAAGTTGCTCTTTTTAATCGTACATTAGATCCTGGGGAAACACAGGTAATTATTCATGAAGTAGTACATCGTAACCGCCTTCCTATTATTATGGCAGGTGCGACAACAGCAGCTGGATTTATTGCACAATTTACCAGTCCACTTGGACCATTTAGAACTTTTGGACTCCTCAGTGCTATTGGTGTAATACTTTCACAACTCTCCGCCCTTTATTTGTTACCCGCACTATTACGCGTTACGTACCGCAATGGCATAGATCCAAATAAATTACGAACCAGCCGTGAGCAAAAGCGCGCTCGCAAGGGGGGCCACCCAGCTTTTGCACTTCTAACGCGAATTTCTTTAAAGGGACGTATCCCTCTAATCGTGATCTCAGTAATATTCATTATTGCAACCGTAGCCTTAGTTCCTACCATTAAAACGGGCACCAATATGCTCGATTTCTTCAAACCTTCAAGTGCTTTAGTCAAGGATACTAACCGCTTTAATAGTACAATGAACGGTAGCGGAATCTTGACGGTAATGATTGATGGTAAAGATCCCTCGGCAGTCCTCACGCCGCAATTTCTCGCTGCACTGGATGAATTCTCTGCTACGATGGAAAAACTCCCCGCTGTTGGGAAGGTTCAAACGGTTACCCCCTATATTAAACGAATGAATTTGATCATGAACAAAGATACTGAACCTTATAGCAAGGCAACCCAAACAGAGGCTAGTTTTGATTTCTTTGGCGGCTCTTTTGGCTTAGATGCTGACTTTGACGTAGAAGAAGACGTAATTGAAACAAACAGCGCAGTAACGTGGGATCCGCAAACTTATCATGAAATCCCCACCGATCCCGCCAAGTATGGCTTAGAGACCGATCAGGATTTGCAAAACATGATTTCTCAATACTTATTACTCTATTCGGGCAATCTGAATAATTTTATAAACGATAGCCTCGAACCTAATGCCACACTAATCACCATTCAATTACAACAATCAGACACCCAAATCTTGCGTGATACTACTGCTGCAATTAATACATATTGGACCGATTATCTGGATAATGGTTGGGAGTATGCTATCGGAGGTGGAGAAGCAATTGCCCTAGCGCTCTCTGATTTAGTAACCAAGTCCCAGATATATTCCTTAGTAGGGGCCTTGCTCATTGTTTGGGTACTAGTAAGCATCATCTTCCGTTCTCCAGCAGCAGGCTTCCTTGGTTTAATTCCTGTTGTATTTGCCCTGATGGGAATATTTAGTTTTATGGCCCTACTCAAAATTCATTTAGATATTATTACAAGTCTGCTAGCCGCCTTGGCAATTGGAATAGGCGTCGATTATGCAATCCATTTCCTAGCTGCCTTCCAACGTCAAGATACCTCTAAAGATCAAAAACAGGTTTTAGCACGGGTCATGAATACCACAGGACGAGCTATTGTTATTAACGCTGCTTCTGTTATTATCGGGTTCTCCGGGCTCATCTTCAGCCGCTTCATGCCGATTAAGCAAATGGGAATTTTGTTTTGTGTTTCGATGCTATTTGCAGGCATTTCGAGTCTAACCGTATTGCCCATGGTAATCCATATGTGGCAGCCAAAATTTATCTATAACCATAATGCTAATAAATCTGAACAAAAATCAATCACGTCTAACAAAAGGAGGATTACTCCATGAAGAGAATCAAACAACTGTTTATTATAATTGCATTAATTACACTTCCTGCTATGGCATTTGCTAATACAGGAACTGAAATAATGCAACGTGTCCAGGATGTTCAAAAAGCAGATAGTTCTGCTATGGATATCCGATTAGGGCTTATTGAGTCCAACGGCGAAGTGCGCGAACGCCGAATTCAAACATTAACCTTAACTGAAAACGGTCTAACAAACACCATCACAGTGTTTTTGTCACCCGCCAGTGTTAAAAATACCCGTTTTTTAACTCGCCAGCGCAATGATGGAACCGATGATCAGTGGATCTATCTACCTGCTCTAGGCCGTGTAAAACGCATTGCTGCTAGTGAAGGTAGTGGTTCTTTCATGGGTAGCGATTTCTCCTACTCAGATATGGCTTCAACTACGTACGACACTGATGAAGCTAACCATACTCTCATACGAGAAGAAACTATTAATAATAGAAATGCTTATGTTATTGAATCAATACCCTTTACCACTTCCGATTATGGCAAGACGGTAATCTGGGTCGATAAAGAGACCTATTTACCACTTAAGGTAGAGTTTTATGAAAAAGATGAGACTACTTTGTTAAAAAGACTCATAACTGATGATATTGCTTTTACTGACGGGCGTTGGATTACAAAATCTATCACCATGACGACAATTGCAACCAACCACAGCACACGCATCGAAATCCTGCAAGCTAAATATAATATTCCTATGAATAGTGGCTATTTCACCACCTCATTCTTAGAGACCGGGAGGGTCCTATGAAACGCTTTATTTTACCTTTAATTCTTCTGCTAAGTTTAACACTACCGCTATATGCCTTTGACGGCTTCACTGACATCTTTGATGATCCAGTAGAAACTACCACAACCGAACCTGTAACGGGAGAAACCTCCACAGGGTTTGGGATCTCGGGCACTGTTGGCTTCTCTTTTGAAGCTTTTAGTGACATTGCTAAGCCCCTAGAGGCCCAAATAGACATTGGCGGAGGCTTGAATATAGACCTCTCCTGGCGCGGTTCAATTGTCGACGCTAGCGTTAATTTATCACTTAACCCCTCTCTTCAGGATGAAACTCTCGAGTGGATTGACGTATTCACCGGCCTTTCCATAACTACCTACTTTGAAGGAGGCCGCATAGAAGTTGGCCGCTTAAAGAAAGAGTGGGGCTCAGGCGATGGTGTCCACGTCGTTGATGTACTCAATGCACCCGACTACCGCAATGGAATTGTCGATGACACCCTGGCCATGAAAGTAGCTGAACCGATGCTCCTTACCACAGCACTGGTGAAAGGAACCACCTTTGAAATAGCCTTTAAACCAATGTTAATCCCTATGCTAAGCGAGGAAGATCCTAATGGGCGCTGGTTTATGCTTAGCGATAAACAACAAGCTGATATGGCTACTATGTTTGCATCTAACCCCGATATTGATACACCTACAAAAGAGGATCTTTCTAAACTTTCCAAAGCCCAATATGGGGCTCGAGTAACCAGAACGATGGGTCCTTTTGATTTGGGATTAATTTATTATAATGGTTACTACTATGAACCAGGTTATGATTTGAGCGCCTTGATGACTACCGCTAATACTGTAACGATTGATTTCACCCGTGCACAGCTCTTTGGTGCCGAAGCGACCTTTATCACTGGTCCATTAACCTTTATGGCTGAAGGTGGCTTTTGGTTAAGTGAAGATATGAAG
>JAQVOO010000262.1 GCA_028702575.1 Sphaerochaetaceae bacterium | reverse complement strand
CTTTGGTCAGCGGAACAATTGAAGAAACAAATTTGAAAGTCGGGCATACAGTAGAACAAGGAGAACTGTTAGCCCAGATAGAAGATACTCCTTATCGCCAACAATCCCTGAAAGCACAAGCTGCTCGGATAGTGGCCCAAACTACATTTGACCGCATCCAACGATTATATAAAAACGGGGCTGTTTCTGAGCAAAGCTATGAGGAGGCACGCGCCCAAATGGAAGCCAGTGCAGCCCAATGGGAATTAGCAAAATTTAATCTCGACAATGCCCGCATTGTTGCCCCCATCAATGGGACTATTCTTAAATCCTTTGCGGGGAAAGGGAATCTAGCCCATCTGCAACAACCTATTGCACTGTTGGCTGATCTAGATGATCTGATTGTCCGTTTAGCTATACCTGAGCGTTATTATGATCGTATTCAGGATCAGGAATCTGAATTGCAAGCTTCTCTTGTAAAGCAAAGTACAACTGGACAAACAACCAAGGTCAAGGTAATCGTCGAGTCGGTGGCCCCCTACGTTGATCCGGCTTCCCGCACCTTTGAAGTTGTGTGCCGTATTGTCCAAGAAGAACCAGTTTTTATCCCCGGCATGCTGGCAAAAATAGAGCTTATATATAAAGATATTCCCTCTCAACTACTATTGCGGCAGGCAGATCGGACAACTGATGGCTCCTTCTATGTCTATGACGAAGAAACCTCTCAAGCAATTTGGGTTGTAATAGAACCTACTGCGGAAAATGATCAATACATCGCCCTGCCCCAAGACTACCACCAAACATGGTTCATTGTTGATGGCCATCATACCCTCATCGATGGTCAAAAAGTTAGTGTAACAGGCGAGCGGGAGGATTAATGTTTTGAAAATTTCCCATTTTTCAGTAAACCACCCCGCCATTATTGGCATGCTAATGATTGTTCTGATTGCCTTTGGAGCCTTCGCTTTTTTTGGACTGAATCAGGAATTTATGGGAGATATATCCTTACCTACAGTTGAAGTACTAGCAATTTACCCTGGTGCAGGAGCTGAGGATGTCGAACGTGATGTCACTAACATACTTGAACAAAACTTTGTCACATTGCCCAATTTCAAAGGAATTGATTCAGTAAGTAGCAATACTTTCAGTTGGATTACGATCACCTTTCAGGATGACGTAGATCCTTACAGTATGCTTGATGAGATTCGTAACCGAATACGTCAACTCTCCAACGACCTCCCCGATACTTTGCAAGGTGAACCGGTCGCCATCGTCGGTAGTGCCACCATGCTCCCCATCTACATGGTTAGCGTCGCTGGTGGAAACGATATGGGGCACTTGAGCACCTATATCGAAGATACGTTAGTCCCTCGTCTGACCCGCATTCCTGGTGTAGCCGAAGTACAAATTGCGGGGAATAATAAATTAGAGATGCACGTTACGCTCCGCACAGAAGATCTTTATGCTCGTAACATTCCCGTTATTCAGGTGTATCAAGCATTGCAGTATGCCAACCTACGCATCCCCATTGGATCGGCTGACTGGCATGGAAATTCAGTAAATTTACGCTACGATGGAGGCCTCACGAGCGCTGAAGAATTAGCAAATCTCCCCATTGGGGCGACCGAAGATGGCAATATCCTGCGCTTAAGTGATGTAGCAACAATTTCCTTAACCTATCCGGAACAAGAAGTGCTGGTAGATGCCAACGGGGAACCGCGTTTAGTAATAACAGTAACAAAACGAACAGACGGGAACACCCTTACTATTGTCAAAGAGATTCAGAAGGTCCTCAGGCAAACTTCACAGGAAACACACGATGCAATAACGTTTAACGTCCTTAGTGATGATAGTCGAAATGTCAAAGATTCTCTTTCGACTGTAGCCCGTTCAGGTCTAGTTGGTATGCTTATGGCAATCGTAGTGATGTTTCTCTTCCTCAGTGATTCAAGAGCAACGCTCACCATTGCCCTCTCGATTCCTTTGAGTATTCTCTTTACCTTCATTGGGATGCGAATTGCTGGAGTAACCATCAACCTTATGAGTTTATCGGGGATGGTTGTTGCGCTAGGAATAGTGGTAGATGGGTCAATTGTCATGCTGGAACAGATTATGCGCATCCACCAAAGGGGAGAGTTATCCGCTGAAGAGGCCATCAAACTAGGAGCAGATCAGGTAGGAACCCCTATTTTAGCTTCAGTAACCACCACGGTCGCCGTCTTTATCCCCTTAGCTTTGCTGTCGGGGATTATCGGTTCGATTTTGCGCGATGTGGCCCTCACCCTCATTCTTTCGCTCAGCGCTTCTCTTTTAGTGGCTTTGGTCGTGGTTCCTTTCATTTTACACATAGTGTTACGCTTACCGAGAAAAGAGAAGCAACCCTCTTATTTCAATCGGATGATTAGTGCCCTAGAAAAGCGCTATCACCAGGCCCTCAATTGGAGTATTTCTGCTAGAAAATTTATCCTAATTACCGCCCTCCTCGCTTTAGGGATTGTCGTGATCATGGCAGGTCTGTTGGGTGTCACCTTTATCCCCTCCACCGATAATGGTGATTTCACTATCGACCTTGAATTCCCACAAGGGTACTCTCTTCAAAAGAGTCGTGAAAAAGCACT
>JAQVOO010000261.1 GCA_028702575.1 Sphaerochaetaceae bacterium | reverse complement strand
AAGACAATTCGGTATGGGCCGATTTGACTGACGAGAAGTTAGATCACAAACTATTGTTGAGAGCCGATGGCACCTCAGTGTATATGACGCAAGATATTGGCACAGCCAAACTTCGCTTTGATGACTACCCTATCCACACCATGATTTATGTGGTTGGGAACGAACAAAACCACCATTTCACGGTATTGTCGGCATTGCTGGATAAGTTGGGTTATGATTTTGGCAAAGGGTTGGTGCATTTCTCTTATGGAATGGTTGAGCTACCTGAAGGGAGAATGAAATCGCGAGAAGGAACGGTTGTTGATGCCGATGATTTGATGGCAGAGATGATTGAAACGGCTCGCGATACATCCAATGAGTTGGGCAAACTGGACAATTGTACACCCCAAGAAGCAGAAGAAATTGTTCGTATGGTGGGATTGGGAGCTCTGAAATATTTTATTCTGAAAGTTGACCCCCGAAAGAACATGACGTTCAACCCCCAAGAGTCCATTGATTTCAATGGTAACACGGGTCCATTTATTCAATATACTCATGCACGCATTCAATCGGTATTGAGAAAAGCAGCAGAGCAAAACATTGATATCCCAAACAGCATTGGCGATGTGGAACTATCGGAAAAAGAAGAAGGATTGGTGCAGATGCTTGTTGATTTCCCTACAGTTATTCAACAAGCAGCAGAAGAGTACAACGTTTCGCTCATTGCAAATTATGTGTATGACTTAGTAAAAGAGTACAATCAGTTTTATCACGATTTCACTATCTTGAGAGAAGAGAATGAATCGCTAAAAGCTTTCCGACTAATGCTTTCTAAAAACACAGCATTAACAATCAAGAAAGGAATGTCGCTATTGGGAATTGATGTCCCAGAAAGAATGTAGAAAGCAAGTAACTTTTTTATTTAGTTTGTGATAATAAGAACTTAACATAATCTGATGAAGAACACAAGCAAAAACGAATTGCGTATAATAAGCATTGCATTTTTTGTAGGAGCTTTTTTATTATTCCCTTTCAACTCTATTGGTCAAGTGGATAAAGACAGCTCCTTTTATCATCGTTCATATATTTATCAACTAAGCATAGAAGGAAGACCTGGTATAGTATTTTCCACAAATCCTTTTTTAGAAGGATTGAATAAAAAGTATACACCTGTTGATTTTCTCTATTCAGGACATCTGAAATATTCTTTTAGTTTTCGTCCCGATTCGTATGTCAACAAAATTTACCGTGGAGTTTATCAAGGTATAGGTTTAGCGCGTTATTCTTTTAATAATAGTGACGAAATCGGAAATCCTACCGCTATTTATCTATTCCAGGGGGCAACTATTGCACAAGTATCACGTCGCATATCCTTAAACTATGAATGGAATTTTGGAATATCGGGAGGATGGAAACCTTACGACAAAGAAACCAATTCTTTGAATGGAATGATGGGCTCGAAACTGAATGCTTACATGAATACAAATTTTTATTTTAAGCAACAGCTGTCTCACAAGTTTGATCTGATATATGGACTTACTCTCACCCATTTCTCAAACGGCAACACCAAATTCCCAAATGCTGGATTGAATGCCAGTGATTTGAAAGTTGGATTGACATACAACTTCAACAGACATGAGGATAATATTCTAAAAACATTGGCATTGCGGAAGCTTCAAGTGAGTAAGTTTCCTCGACATATCAGTACCGATGTCGTATTATTTGGTTCGTGGCGTCACAAAGGCATTGTATTCAATGCAGAACCCTTGTCGTCGCCAGAGAGATATAGTGTAATGGGTTTCAACATTAACCCCATGTATAACATGAATTATAGTTTGCGTATTGGCTTGTCACTGGATGGAGTTTATGATAGCAGTGCTAACATATATACAGAAGATTATATTATTGGGATGGGTGATAAAAATCCAGGATACACTTTCTATAAACCCTCACTTAGAAAGCAGTTGGCTTTGGGTGTGTCAGCAAGAGGAGAGTACGTGATGCCCTATTTCACAGTTGGTGTGGGTATTGGAATAAATGCATTGCATGGCGGTGGCGATCTTAATGGACTGTATCAATTATTGGCACTTAAAATAGAAGTAACCCGCAACTCTTTTATCCATATTGGGTATAACTTACAGAACTTCAAAACACCCAATTATTTGATGTTGGGCATCGGGTATAGGTTTGGCAATAAATATCCGTGCTTTTATAGGTAAAAAAATAATCCAAACGAATGACTTCGTTTGGATTATAACAGATTATAAATACTTCATTATGTACATTACATCATTTCATGGTTTAAAGAGTAAATTATTATCTGTTTTGTTTAAAAAGTAGAATTTAAAAGTGAAATAAAAAAGAGGGTTAATAACTACAACCCGCCTAATACGCTAAAACCTAACATTCCAACAAAAGCTGCAAGTATTAGTCCTATAACAAAATAGACTGCGACAATAACAAGCAAACTTACCAGAAAATAACTCATTGATTTATCTTCACCCAACTTGATTTTAACAAGGATGTATCTATCTCATCTTCTGGGTTATGAGTTTTTTTTATTTTTTATTCGGGTACTACGGATTTTCTCATAAAATAGGGATTATGTTTATAATTAAGTGCGTCAT
>JAQVOO010000260.1 GCA_028702575.1 Sphaerochaetaceae bacterium | reverse complement strand
CTACGATTCAATGCAAAAGCAGAAATGCTGCCATCATTAGCACCATAGCTATCTAGTATGTCACATTTGAAGGCTTCTTTGATTGTGTCGTAAAACTCATCTCGCAATACTTCAGAAGTAGGAAAGCAGCACTTAATCCTGCCTGTAAACCCGGTTTTGTGAGCATGTTGTGCCAATAGATAGATTGATGAAGCATATCCATATATGTAGTGGATTCTCTTTTGTTCCAGGTAGTCCAGATAAGTGTTCATAACCGTGTCAGTCATATTGATTCCACTAAAGGCTTGTTTTTTCTTTAGGGAATAATAGATGCGATGCTTGAACGACGATTTCTTGCCCACATGGATGGATGTGCTGCCCGGTGTGAATCAAGGCGGGTGTATATCGATCACCCTGTTCTTTTAGCGCCTTGTAAAGCGGCGCCAGCTTCATGAAATTCGGACCAGCACCTACTATTAGATGTATTCTTCTTTTGATGTATATAAAACTATTTTTTTCATTTGAAAAAAATATGCTTTTGGAAACGGCAAATTAATATTGCCAAAACTCGTCAAAACCTTGTTAGAGCAATTTTCACAGCGCAATTAAGCCTCCTTTGTTCAATGCGATTGTCCTTTCACCCCTGTCAGCCTAGTCCCATCACCGACTTATAAAATTTAAATATCCTTCTAGCTACACTCTCAGAATCTAATCCCAGCTCTATCAATCTCTCTCTGCCATTAGTTTTACCACCGAAATCTACTGCCATTTTAATCTTAGAAGCGATATCTACTGGATCATGAGATGCTATATAGCAACCCTTAACGCCTTTCAAAAGCCACCGAACATCACCAACGTCAACTGATACGATTGGCGCATTGCAAGCCATCGCTTCTTTTATTACTTGCGGAGATCCCTCATGTTTTGAAGTCATTAATAGCAAATTTACTTGATTTAGAAGTTCAACAATTTCGTTGCGCGACAGATCTTTAAGCTCAATCAAATTTATTTCTATTCCTGTCTCTGTGCAGGCTTTTCTGGCAAGCGTGACATCCTTAACTAAACGATCAAATCTTGATGAAAAAAGAATATTAATGCAGTTTGGTTTTACTCTAGGATGAAGGCTATTAGCTATTGGTTGAGATTGGGAAAAAACGCCTATGTCAACCCCATATGGGGATATTAATATATTTTTCTTGTCATTAATAGTGTTTGCCATTTCTTCATTCATTACTATCACGCCATCTAAAAGTGGTGTTACCAAAAAACTAGCTACTCTCCTTTGCTGAATAGTGTTTAGATCGCAGCCGATGTATGAACCTATCTTTATGTACTTTTTAGCTTGAAGAGCTCCAACTAAAATAGACCAAATATAATGCCCGTGAATAATATCACACTGAACACTCCTTAGGTATTTTTTTAACCTTAGAGCTTCTTTTAAGTAAGATTTCCACCCATTGCCTTTTATGCCGAAGTATAGAATCCTCACATCCATACTCTCAAGTTGTTCACCTAATCCTTCTACAAATGGAGCTATGCCTAAAGGACCATTGGCACTAAACACAAAAACAACTGTCACCATGATCTCCCATCATGTATTCCCCAATCTTCCAGAATAGTTTTCAGCCCACGTTCCATCGACCAAGTCGGCACCCAACCTAAAAGATTGGTTGCTTTATCGATATCCGCAATGCAATTCATAACCTCCTCCTTGCGACGTTTATGTTTATCGACTATTTGCACATCAAATCCACTCAGGGACACGATCATTTTTGCAACATCTAGGACAGACTTTGAACTACCAGACCCTAAGTTGAAAGTCTCCACTCCGTGTGGTACGTATGTTAAAGTCCTGATAATAGCTTGGCAAAGATCATCTATATATAAATAGTCCCGTTTAGGCTCAGAATCTAGCATTTCTATCTGCCCAGTGGGGAGCTGTCTTATGATAGATGGGATCAATGAGTCGTCTCTTAACCCAGCCCCGTATATATTGAAAGGACGCAATATTGTCACTGGAACTCCGAAATCTCGTTGATAACCATAACATAAATCTTCACTGGCCTTTTTGCTTTGAGCATAAGGGTTATGAGGAGATAGAGGGTGATCCTCATCAATTGGGATGTACTGAGGAGAGCCATAAATATAAGAGCTAATGTGAATCATTCTAGCATTATTCTTACGGCAGATTTCCAAAGCTCCAAGAGTGGCAGAATAATTTGTCATCAAGAATTTCCACGGGTCTTTAAAAGACTCAGGAACAGATTTGATGGCTGCTAAATGCACTAATATGTCAATATTAGGAAGCTTTGAAAAGGATTGTGGGTCACAAAGATCGACACCACTCTTCAAGTCAGCTTTGTATACTGAAATTCCCATCTCAGATAGAATATCAATCAGCCTTGAACCAATAAATCCGTTGCTACCTGTAACTAAAATTCTTTTGTTTATCTTCATATTTTTGTTATCTACAATTAGACCTAAACGTTATAAATACCTGGTTTGTATTTCGCTAGATTCTCAGGCTTCGTAAACCACTCCACCGTCTTTTCTATCCCTTCTCGAATGCTGTATTTTGGCTCAAAGCCCGTAAGTTCTTTTATCTTGGTGTTATCGCACCAGAGTCTGAATACTTCTGAG
>JAQVOO010000259.1 GCA_028702575.1 Sphaerochaetaceae bacterium | reverse complement strand
ATCGTCTGACATCTCTTACACTAGGCGGTGAGAGGTGAAATATGAGGTGCACAGAAACCATGATTATTGTAGAAGTGTTGCGGCTACATGAGCTATTATCTTACTCCTTGCGGGAAATTGAAAAAACTACTATGTGCTCTAAAACGACAGCGGGCAAAATTGTGAAACGGTGTAAAGAGATTGGCTTAGATTATGAGACCGCTAGAACTCTTTCCGACAAAGAGCTGAAAAAGTTAGTATTTGTTGAACCTGTTGGGCGACCGGTAAAAAAGATGCCTGACTACCAACAGGTACATGAAAAACGAAAATCCAGCAAAAAGAATCTCCAATATCTCTGGGAAGAGTTAGTACAATCAGAGGAAACAGATCTGGGTTACAGCAGATTTTGTTACTATTATCGCCAGTGGAAGTATGCACAGGGCATAGGGGTATATACCCCCATTGAACGAAGGCCTGGGGAAAAATTATTCATTGACTGGATGGGAGACACCTTAAAGTGTGTGCTCGATAGAGAAACTGGAGAACTACAAAAAGCTTACTTTTTTATCACTACCATAGGAGATAGTTCCTATCCCTACTGTGAAGCGTTCCCCAATATGAATCAGTTTTCTTGGAATAGTGCCCATGTTAATGCCTTACAGTGGTATGGAGCATTACCAAAAATTTTCGTTCCCGACAATTGTCGCACTGCTGTTTCACGGGCACGAATGTGGGACCCGAAGCTCAATAGAGCCTATCTGGAAATGGCTCAATATTACCAGGTAGCAATTGAACCTGCTCGAGTTCGCCATCCCAAAGGTAAAGCATCAGCAGAAGCCGGTGTCCGGTGGCTGGAGACGTGGCTTCTCGAGTGGCTTAAGGATTATGGTCACTTTAATTCCTTTGTGGAGCTGAATCAAGCAATCAAAGAAAGAATGAAAGTACTATGCAATCGAAATTATACCGAGCAACACAGGAAAGAAGAAACTCGGAAATCTTTGTTTGAAAAACGGGATTTACCAGAGATGCGCATGCTCCCTGAGCGCCCGTTCCAAGTCTACGATTTTAAACAGGGAACGGTACCCGATTATTACCATGCTCAATATGCCTCCTTTTACTATTCAATCCCCTACAGGCTCTTTAAGAAACCGTATACCCTCCACGCCTACCAGAACACCGTTCATATTTTCATAGGAAAAGACCAAGTAGCGGTTCATGAACGAAGATACTTCGGGCGACGTTATGTAACAAACCCTGACCACATGCCGGAAAAGGACCGTTTTTACCTGCACATGGGCGAAAAAGATGGATTACACTACCGAAGATGGGCAAGCTCCTATGGCGAAGCTTGTCGTGCGGTAATAGAATCCATATTAAATTCCTATGAGTATGAACCGCAAGGGTATAAATCCTGTTTAGGACTTCTTATATCAGGGAAAAAATGGGGAAAGGAAGTGCTCAATGCTGCATGTAGCAAGGCACTTGAACTCCATTGTGCTTCCTATACAGGAGTTACGAGGATTTTAAAAAACCAAGCACAAGCCATCACCCGTTCTTCTTGTGCTCATGAGAGTGTCCCCCCTCCTCATGATCTTCGTACAAAAGAATGGAAAACCTTATGCTCAGGAGGTCCGCTATGATTGCAGTGATTTATGAACAACTTACCCTTATGCGCCTGCATGCGATGAAAAATGAGCTTATGCGACAACAAACACTGCCAGCTGTTGAGGCGCTATCGTTTGAAGAGCGTCTTGCCATGCTGGTACAATACCAACTGGATGCCAAAAATGATGCAAAAACTCGGCGTCTTTTGAAAGCAGCCACGTTACGAGATACTACTGCATCGCTCAAACACATCCATTTTACACCTGCACGAAATTTAGAACGTGCCTTAATCGCAAGACTTTCAAACTGTTCTTTTATTCCACAGAACCAGCATATGTTACTTACAGGAGCTACCGGGACTGGTAAATCCTGGATTGCTTCCGCCTTTGGCAGAGAAGCATGTATGCGAGGGTATTCGGTGAAATGTTACCGACTCCCGAGGCTACTGGTGGAACTTTCCACTTCGCGTGCAGATGGCACCTTTTTCAAACTCATGCAAAATTTGAAAAAACCAAATCTGCTTATTCTTGATGATTTTGGATTACAAAAACTAGATCCTGAATCTTGCAGAGATTTACTAGAAGTAATTGAAGATCGGTACATGATAAAAAAACCGCTCATCATCACCTCTCAACTTCCAGTAAATAAATGGATTGAAATATTTAAGGATCTTACTATTGCAGATGCTATCATGGACCGAATAGTACATAATTGCTTCATGATAGAATTAAAAGGACCGTCATTGCGTGGCAATGATATTCCTAAAACTACAGAAGCTTGACTCTAATTTTTTAGAGCAAGACAAAGGAGTTTCGCTATGATATAATTCGTTTGTTGGGCCACCAAGTGTCCGCATGTTTCGGGAACAGGTGTCCGCGACTTTCTGGAATCACTGTCCGCATCAGCTGGAATAAGCACCCTGAGTTTTCGCTGAAAAAGACAAAAAAGAGGTGTTAACCTATTGCTTTATAACAATATGGTTTGACACCTCCGTAGAATATTTATGTAGTGGGTCAGCTTTGTTTTTTAGTCTTAGCGAATAT
>JAQVOO010000258.1 GCA_028702575.1 Sphaerochaetaceae bacterium | reverse complement strand
CTGGAATGATTACCCCCGGATGGTTTTTTAAACCAAGACGTTTGCATACATTGTAGAATCCGGTAATTTTTTCATTGATTCCACCGACTGGCTGTAACTCTCCCATTTGGTTGACAGAGCCGGTAACGGCAATATTTTGTTTTATAGGAATCTCTCCAATGGCTGAAAGAAGGGCATAAAGTTCACTAGAAGAGGCCGAATCCCCATCTATTTCGGCATAGGATTGTTCGAAACAAATTCCCGAGTAGATCGAAAGGGGGAAGTTGCGGGCATAGCGTTTGCGCAGGTAGCCTTCAAGGATTAACAACCCTTTATCGTGAATTTCTCCAGAAAGTCCTGCTTCATGTTCAATGTTAACAATTCCCTCATTACCGGGGGCTACTGTTGCACTGATGACGGTGGGAGTTCCAAAAGAAGCAGGTCCGCGATCTAAAACAGCCAAACCATTCACCACCCCAGTTTTATAGCCATCAAGGGCAATAATCATTTCACCGGTAGCTATTTCGTCAAAAATACGGTTTTCAGTAACGCTAGAGACATAATCGCGTTCAACCATCGCTCGCACAACAGCTTCTTTGTTAATGATATTGAGCTCAAGGTGGTTTGCCCAGTAGTTAGCTTCCTGTAATAAATCGGCAATTAAAGAGAGCTGGGTAGTCAATTCATCGCGCGATTCGGCTAGGAGGGCACTGAATCGAAGTAATTCAGCAATAGCACTGGAATCTATTGGTAGTAAATGTTCCTCTTCACAGACCTTTTTAATAAAACCGATGCACCCTGCTATATTTTCTTGAGTTGCCGGCATGGTATAATCAAATTCAGCCGAAACTTTGAATAATTTAAGAAAATCAGGATCATGGTCACAGAAAGAATCATATGAATCTTCACTGCCAACCAAGAGTACCTTAACTGCCAGAGGAACCGGTTCTGGCCGAATTCCTGCAGATCGCGAAGGATTGGCGGTGGCATTTTGAATAACCAAAGCAGAGGTGGTGAGGAAACGTTTAAACGCTTCCCATAATCCCTCAACTGTTAACATCTCTTCGGCACTAATAACAATATAACCACCGGCAGCCTGCAGTAATGAACCAGCGTGAATAGAGAGGAAGGGGAGGTAGCGTTCATCTCGAATCTCACTTGGGGCATCTAACGAACCAAATAAATTGGCAAATGTTGGATGAGTTTCAAAAATTAATGGACGTGAGACTGTTTGGCCATGGTCCACAAGTAAGTTAACACTATACCGTAAAAAGAACGTATCGTTTAGTTTTTCATGTTTTTGATTAAAAAGGAGTACATGCTCGACTAAATCGAGTTGAATATGGTGGAGATGGGATTGAACAGCCGGGTCATCGAACTTTTTGGAAACTTCTTTTAACAGTGTTTTTGCGATCTTAGAGAGACTTACCCCATCAATTGATCCTTCGTTGGCGATAATCTCTGTGATTTCTTGGCGAAGATTGGCAACGAAGTTTTTCATAGCTATGGTAAAGGCTCTGCCTTCACCAGGAGCAAAGGTAAGGGCTATGGGAACATTTGGATGGCGATAGTTGTGGACGAATGCGATATCACGAAGTTGGGATATATCTGAAGCATAGGCCGCTGTAGCAAGCCGGATAGCAGTGGAACGACCTGTTCCAGGATCTCCGCTTACAAAAATATTATATCCCTTTCCTGTAATAGAAAGACCCATTTGCAAGGCTTGCATAGCTCGAGGTTGCCCAATTATTGTGGGATAGTCGGGTTGCGTATCACAATCCTCTACTAGAGCTACGTCATAAGAGAATTTTGCTTCTTCGGCCGTAAGTTCTCGGCGTGTAAACTGTAAATCTGCCATGTGGCTCACTATAGGTGGTGGAATAATTGATGTCAACTCTTTATACTAGAGGCATGAAAATAGAAGTACTTGCAGATTATATATCTACACGATTGAACCTCGACGAATTTGTTGACGTCGATGCCTCTTTAAATGGCTTACAGGTGGGCCGCCCAGGTAAAGAGATTAAAAAAGTAGTATGTGCCGTTGACGCCTCTTTAGCGACCTTTAAAAAAGCAACCGAACTGGGCAGTGATGCTATCTTTGTCCATCATGGCCTTTTTTGGGGCAAACCAATTGCAATTACCGCTTTACATTATGAACGTATTGCCACTTTATTGTCCCATGACATCGCCTTATTTGCAGCCCACTTGCCTCTCGATGTCCATCCCGAATTAGGTAATAATGCTACTATAGCACGCAAATTAGGAATTACAGAGCCACAACCTTTTGGAGTGTATCATGGCCGTCCAATTGGGTATAAGGGGACGTTAAGTCAGAGTCTGGATGTTAACACAATTGCGAATATATTAGATTTAGGGCCAGAAACGGGCTTGCATATTCTCGATTTTGGTAAAAAGGAAATCTCTACTATTGGGATTGTCTCAGGCGGAGCTCCGAATACAGTCCAAGAGGCAATTGATTTACAATTAGATGCCTTCCTTACGGGAGAGCCTTCCCACGCGATGTACTCCTTGTGCCAAGAAGCTGGGATAACGATGATTTGTGGAGGCCATTACGCGACTGAAGTTTTTGGAGTGCAACAAATGGCACAAGATCTTGCCCTAAATCTAGATTTAGAGACAACGTT
>JAQVOO010000069.1 GCA_028702575.1 Sphaerochaetaceae bacterium | reverse complement strand
TAAATATTATAGATCTCGTATTAAAATGAGTCAAAATTTTACCAGAATCCATTTTATTCACTATAAAGGTAATATTTTAAATGTTAAAACTTGTATCCTAGCTGTAGAGGCTATATAATAATTCATAATAAGGTTTAAATAATGAGTAAGACTATCTCTTTCCACCTACAAAAAGGTGGAATTGGAAAAACAACAATTTCAGGTACTCTGGCATGCCAATCTGCGCTCGAAGGGCATACAACATTGTTAATTGATGTTGATCCACAAGGTAATGCTTCTTCTTGGTTTTGTAAGAGTGAGCTTAAATGGGAGCTTGCTGATGTCTTACAGGGATTTTGTTTTTTTACCGATGCTATCGTTGAAATAACCAAGGTCCCTAATTTGTTTCTATTACCCACTTTTGGCATAGGTGGGAGTTTGAAGAAATATGCCGAAACTAAGATTGCTGATGAGCCATACGTTTTACAAGATCTTGTACATGAGTTAGTGACTTCTTTTGATCGCATTATCCTAGACCTGTCACCAGGACTCGGTAAACTGGAGCGATCTGCGTTAATCGCAAGTGATGAAATTATTACTCCCATGACACCCGAAGTTTTTAGTTTGGATGGACTGGAAATATTTATAGATGAATTAGAGAAAATTCGAAAAAATCTCAGAAGTTCTGTACGACATGAAAAGATAATTATTAATTCATTTGATGGGCGGATCCGTCAACATAAGGAAATATATGAAGCTGCCATGTCTGGTTCTTTTGAAGTTTTTAAAATTCCAGTTGACCCCGCATTTAGAAAATCACAAGAACGGAATATTGCACCCCAATTATTCAAATACAGAGGTCGGGGATTAAAACCAAACACGTTACGGGCGATTGAAAAGATTAACGATAAGATATGGAGATAAGGTATGGCACTAAAAAAGAACACTACGATTGAAGAAAATGAAGATTCTGTCAGCGCCCAAAAAGCAAAGGAACTCTTTAAAAAAACCACCAAGAAAAAGAAAGAGAATAAAGTTCTCACTACTTTTTCAATCGAACCATCCTTTAAAAGCGAACTTGAAGAGATGTTTGCAGATATGGGGCTAGGGTGGGCCGCAGGTATCCGTTTCGCATTAAGAGAATATATTAAAAAATATAGAGAATAGTTATTCAACAATCATATAATTACAAATACATATTATAGTAGAAGCATATAGATGCTTAGTGAAAAAAATGGATTAAGTCCTATTTATACCATGAAAAAATATAAAATAACCATTGATATACCATTAAAATAATGAAAAATTATATAAAAAAGATATTCAATTATAGAAAAGAAACAAGTAAAAATATATATAAAAATATAGAAACAATAGTAAAATAATATAAGAAAGATCATATATCTATATAGAATAAGTCTGTTACGATATGAGGGGTAAAATCGGAACAAAAACCCTAGTGGCCGGGTCAATTATATAGTAGGGTAAAATAAATGTAGAAGTGATATGTCGGAATCTGATACAAGCCTTGTAAAAGGAGATTTTAAATGGATGTGCTACTTAGACTGCAAGAACTTGGCTTAGAACTTCCTAAGGTTCCTCCAATCGTGGGAATCTATAAACCAGTTAAACAGGTAGGCAATTTATTGTATGTTTCAGGACAAGGGCCAACGGTTGATGGAATACCCGTTATTACAGGAAAAATTGGTGCTGAACGGACTATTGCAGAAGGGCAGGAGGCAGCTAGAATTTGTACTTTAAACTCATTGAGTATCCTTCAAGATTTTTTGGGAGATTTGAATCGCATTAAATCTGTAGTTAAAACTTTAGGGTTTGTTGCTAGCGCACCTCATTTCAATTATCAACCTAAAGTAATCGATGGAGCGTCGCATCTGCTTGTGCAAATATTTGGCGAGGCTGGCCAAGGAGCCCGTTCAGCAGTTGGGGTGAGTGAATTACCGTTTAATATTTCTGTTGAGATAGAATTTTTGATTGAAATTTAGGAGAAGAATCTATGGAAAACAACAATCTGTATTATATAGAAAATAACAACACTATTGAGACTCCGAGTTTGATTTACCATCGCGACATCATTGAGGATAATATTAAAAAATCCATAGATATCGCTGGAGATGCGAAAAGACTCTGGCCCCATGTAAAAACCCATAAAACTCGTGAGTTGATTATGATGCAGAAGGATCTGGGAATAGAACGGTTTAAGTGTGCAACTATAGCTGAAGCTGAGATGTTAGCAACTGTAGGGGCGAAACATGTGTTAGTAGCATATCCGCTTATTGGTCCCAATATTATGCGATTTGTGCGGTTGCAGCAGACATTTGGAAAGACCCTGTTTTGGGCTATTGTTGATGATTTTAAACAATTAACCCAACTTGCTACTTGTGCGAATGCTGAAGGGCTCACCATTCCTCTCCTAATTGATGTAAATTATGGCATGAATCGTACTGGCGTCCCATTAGGTCCAGAAGTTGAGAGTATATTTCACCAAGCAAGACTCTTGAAAGGAGTGGAAATGTTAGGATTCCACTGTTACGATGGACATCATACTGACTTTGATCTAACTCGCCGCATGGAACGAGTAGATCAACAAAATAACGTGATGTTTTCTATTGCAGAGTCTATCGTTTCAAAAGTGGATAATTTTAAACCTATTTTTGTTATGGGAGGAACCCCTTCTTTCCCTTGTCATGCAAAAACTCCAGAATTGTTTTTATCGCCTGGGACAGCATTTGTTTATGATTACGGGTATTCGAAAAAAGTGCCAGATCTGCCCTTTGTTCCTGGCGCAACAATACTAACTCGAGTTATTAGCCACCCGATCCCGCATCACTTTACCCTCGACTTAGGGCACAAGGGAATTGCGGCAGATCCCACTGGGCAAAGAGGACTCATTGTTGGCATGGAGGATGCGAAACCGTTAGGCCACAGTGAAGAGCATTGGGTATTCTCCCGCGATGCAAACTATACAATACCACCGATTGGATCTCTTTGGCATGTAATTCCTACCCATATTTGCCCTACAAGTGCGCTTTACCCATGGGTGTTTGTTGCCCAAAAAGGGGAAATTATAGGGAGGTGGAATATTGCTGCAAGAAATCGTCATCTCTGTTTTTGAAAGTCAAAATTGTGTTTGTATGTAGTAAGACAATCCATTTTCCGTACTGCCCTACATGATTCTCTGTCCCTAAGACAGAGCTATCTTTTCAGCGTATGAAGGGCACGGCCTCTTGTGTTATTGAATTTCTTAGCTAGAAGTTAACGGGTGCTAGTTGTAAAAACTCTTAACAGTAGGTCCTTCCTATAAAAGAAACCGGGGAGGATTCTCTTTACCTTTTTTTTAAAAGCTTGCTTTGGAGTGGAGAATAGAGCCCCCCTTGGCAAAGTTATAATTTAAATAGCAATTCTTCATATCCGGGAAATGGCCAAGCTTGTTTATCGGTATAAGTTTCCAGTAGATCAGCATGGGCGCGTAAATCAGCCATTTTTTCAATTACGGTCTGGTGGTAAAATTGTGCTTGAGCTAAGGGGTCTTCAGATATTGTTAGAGCTTCGGCAATGACTATATGAAGGGCATCACTAGCTTTAATGGTGGCATTGAGTTCTCTTGAGAGGAGGCCAGCAATTTTTTCTAGTTCTTCGGTTTCAAAACCAATATCTTTTTGACTTTTAATATCATCACACAATTCGGAAACATAGCGTGTAACAGCCGGTACAATGCTACGTCGGGCCATCTCTACCATAACTCCAGCTTCAATATTGATCTGTTTACTATAAATATTTAAGTAAACAGAAAGTCGAGATTCGAGCTCCTCGCGAGTAAAAATACAGTGACGCTCAAACATCTCGATATATTCGGCTTGCACCAGATATTGGAGAGCTGCAACTGTGTTAGGAATATTAGGCAAACCTCTTCGTTTAGCCTCTTCAACCCATTCCTGTGAATAACCGTTTCCATTAAACACGATTCGTTTATGGTTGGCGTACATCTCTTTAATGAGGGTGATGGCTTCAGTTTTCACATCCGTAGCCTTTTCTAAGCGCGTAGCTACTTCAGCGAATATATCGGCAACTGCGGCATTTATCATGGTGTTAGGCCCAGCCAAAGATTGACTAGAGCCCACCATTCTAAATTCAAATTTATTACCCGTGAATGCTAAAGGTGAGGTGCGGTTCCTATCCGTCATGTCCTTAGGAAGGCTTGGCAGTGCATTAACCCCAAGTTTAAGGACCTCCCCATCTCTTTTTTTATAGGGGGTATTGGAGGTAAGATGCTCCAGGATTTCTGTGAGTTGTTCACCTAAATACATTGAAATAATAGCCGGAGGGGCTTCATCTTGGCCCAATCGGTGATCATTTCCAGCTACAGCGGCACTAGCGCGAATAAGGGGAGCGTAGAGGTCAACAGCTTTTACCCAGCAAGTTAAAACCAATAAAAATAACAAGTTTTCTTCGGGGCTATCGCCGGTGGTCAGTAAGTTTTGCCCATCATCTTTCGCAATTGACCAGTTGTTATGTTTTCCTGAACCATTGATCCCATAAAAAGGTTTTTCATGCAATAATGCTTTCATGCCATGCCGGCGTGCTACTGATTTTAAAATGCGCATGAGGAGTTGATTACGATCCGTTGCAACATTGGCGATATCATAAATGGCCGCAATTTCAAATTGACCAGGTGCAACCTCTTTATGTTGGGTTTTAGATGGGATGCCTACTTTCCATAGTTCATAATTTAGCTCATTCATGAAAACGGTGACTCGGTCACTGATTGAACCAAAATAGTGATCATCTAACTCCTGGCCTTTAGCTGCTAAGTTGCCAAACAAGGTTCTTCCGGTTAGACGCAAATCTAAGCGTTGTTCGTAGAATTCTCGATCGACTAAAAAGTATTCCTGTTCAGGTCCTACTGAAACGGTTACGTGTTCACAGGTATGACCAAAGGCTCGTAACAAACGCAAGGTTTGTCTCTCGACAGCGTCGCATGAGCGCAGTAGTGGTACTTTTTTATCGAGGGCTTGCCCATTGTAAGAGAAAAATGCTGTGGGGATATAAAATGTTTTTACCCCTTCAGTCTCTTTGATGAAAGCGGGTGAAGAGGTATCCCAAGCAGTGTAACCACGTGCTTCAAACGTGGCTCGCAAGCCGCCGTTTGGGAAGGAAGAGGCGTCGGGTTCCCCTTGTAAGAGTTCTTTTCCAGAAAACTCCATGAATATTTTTCCATTACGACTTATGCTTAAGAACGAGTCGTGTTTTTCAGCCGTTGATCCGGTCAATGGCTGAAACCAATGGCTATAATGGGTAGCACCTTTTTCCAAGGCCCAATCCTTCATAGCTGAAGCTACTGCTTCGGCTACTTCAGGTGTTAAATCTTTATCGCCATGTTGGATCCGTTGCAGTTCATTATATATATTCGCGGGTAATAATTTTTTCATCACTGTTTCGTTGAAACAGTTACTGCCATAAATTTCCGATACTAATTGACTTGCGAAATCATACGGAACGGTCATGTTCGCCTCCTACGAGATCCATACCATTAAAAAGATGGTTAGATAGAGTATGAATACATATCCTACCATCTTTCAATACATAATAATACGCGAATAAAGCAAGAGGTACAACTACCACCAAAATATTGAATTTTACGAAGATTCCTTTTGAGCTAGTCTATCTTTGAGAGCTGCAAAAGCAGCTAAAGCATCATGTTGATCCAATTCATAATCTTCTGCGGGTTGCTCAAAAAGAATTTGCGGTATTTCAGCGAGGAAGCGAGAAGGAATTGAGGGTATTAATTCTCGGTTTCTTTTGCGTTGGGCACAGTTGGAAATATAGAGCAATTGCCGAGCACGAGTTATTGCCACATAGAACAAGCGTCGCTCCTCCTCGAGAGCTGCGGGGTTTTCTTCAACTGCACGGGCATGGGGAACAATATGATCTTCAACCCCAGCTAAAAACACAATAGCAAATTCAAGTCCCTTTGAAGCATGCATAGTCATTAGGGAAACTTTTTTTTCTTCTGCATCGTCTTTACCTTCATCCCGCGCAGAGAGCGAGAGCCTTTGTAAGTAATCAAAAAGTGATTGACTAATGTTTTCAGGATCCTGCTCCCAGCGTGCAAAAAGGTTTAGAAAAGTCTCTACGCTCTTATAGCGCCATTGGACTGCTTGATCGTTATCTGGGTAGGTGAGAGCCAAATATTGGCGATACCCAATTTCTTCAATTAGTGTTTTTAGGACTGCACTTTTCTTTCTCCCAGAGCGAAAGATTGTTTGGCGGTAATTTTCAATCAACTCGTAAAGTGCTCGGAGAGGTTGGACTCTCTTGGCTCCTTGATTCGAATCGGGTGCGATGCAATAACTTAACGCGCTATATAATGAGCAACGATGTTCTTCAGCTACATCTCGTAGAAATTGTAATGTTGTTCTTCCTATTTTGCGTCGAGGCGTATTTACAATGCGTAAAAAGGCTACATCATCATCGGGATTGGCTAAGAGACGCAAATAAGCCAAAGTATCTTTTACTTCTTTACGTTCAAAAAAACTTTGCCCACCACTGACATTATAGGGGATATGTTCCAACATAAGCTTATTTTCAATAGCCGGAATCAAATGATTAGTACGAACTAAGATGCCAAAATTATCCCAACTAAGTTGTTGTTCAAAAGAGATTTTACGCATCTGAGAAATAATGAGATCAATTTCTTCTTCATCATCCTGCGGATGCAACATTACAATCTTTTTGCCTGAATCACTCTTTGTCCAAAGCGATTTTTCTTTACGTTGGCTATTGTGAACAATAAGGTGGTTGGCTGCATCTAAAATGGTACCAGTCGAACGGTAATTTCTTTCCAGCTTTATCTCAATTCTTTCAGGAAAGTCTTTCTCAAATAAGATGATATTTTGGTAATTAGCACCTCTCCAAGAGTAAATAGATTGATCATCATCACCTACAACACAAAGGTTGCGGCTTTGTTGGGCTAACAGTTTAACTAAGCGATATTGTTCAAAAGAAGTATCTTGGAATTCATCGACCATAATATGAGAAAATCGACTACGGTATTCGTCTAGGACTTGGGGATAACGAGTAAAAATATCCAAAGGCAACATCAACAAATCATCAAAATCGACAGCATTATAGAGGCGCAGGTGCCTGCGGTAGGCATCGTAGAGAGTTTTTGCTATCTGGGGCGTATCACTAGGCCACCCTTTTCTTTCTGTTTTTATTTCACTAAACAGGTGCAACATAGTATCTATGGCATAGGCTTGCGGATCTAGTTCTTCTTCAAATAATACTTCGCGTAAAAGGGAGGCTTGATCAGCTCCATCATAAATCGTGAAGTTTGATTTATAGCCTAAAAGGTGACCATGTTTTTTTAATACTTTCATACCAAAGGCATGGAAGGTACTTGTAGTAAGATTTACTAATGATTTTTTAGTTAGGTCACGAACGCGACTGGCCATCTCTTGAGCAGCCTTGTTGGTGAAGGTGAGCGCCAAAATATTTTCTGGTTTGATATTCGACTGTAAAAGATGGGCAATCCGGTAACAGAGCACCCGGGTTTTTCCCGAACCAGCTCCAGCGATAATCAAGAGAGGACCATGAATAGTGGTAGCAGCTTTACTCTGCTCGGCATTGAGAGCGCCTGTGAGATTAATAGGCATGATGTGATACTCCAGACTTACAATATTTTAATAAAGATAGATCCGATACCTTTTCCGAACATGAGGATGATGCTAACGATAGTGGCCGAGATAATAACTCCGCCACTAACAGCTATCATACTCCGTTTTTTATCGAGTCCAAAGACCCAAGCTCCCAGAGTACCGGTCCAAGCACCAGTAATTGGTAACGGAATTGCAACAAATAACATAATGGCCAACATACCATAGGTAGAAACTCTAGATTCTAGTTTGCGACGAGTTCGCAAGACCGTTTTATCGAATATTTTTGTGTAGAATTCCCATTTTTCATAAAAAAATCGATGTCCATACGTTAAAAAGAGGAAAGCTAGAGGAGAAACAAAGAGATTAGCGATTGTCCCTAGTAGAAAAGCCTGCAAGAGGGGTAATCCTCGTAGATAAGCAAAAGGGATAGCACCCCGTAATTCGCTAATTGGCGCGAGGCCTAATAAAATGGTTCCCAGTATAGTTTCAGTATTCATACACTCTGCTCCAAAGCATTCTCGATAGTAATAGCATCGACTGGACACACCTCATGACAACAGTAACATCTAATACATTTCTTGTAATTGACCACAACCTTGTGATTGTCGTCAAGGGAGAGTGCTTTACCAGGGCATATTTTTACACATCGTTTGCAACCAATGCAGAGCATTGGATCAAAAAGAGGTTTTGGTTCATGCCGTTGGTGACGTAATTTGAAGTAGCGAGTAAAGAGGGGACCTATGAGAGCATTGATGAGGCGTGTTTTCTTTTGCTGTTTAATTCGTTTAAAATCTGGAATTATTAAGGAATTGGCATGTAGTAGGGGATAGGTAATCTCTTCTACTGTGTGCCAGGTGGTTAATTTACGATTGAGTAATTCTCGAATCAACGGTAAAGACAAAGGATCATACCCCATAATAATTGCCTGGGCTACATCGAGTGCCGTTGGATCAGCTGAAGCGAAGAGTAACCCGGTATGGCGCGGTTCTCCTGCAGCTGGGCCGGAACCTTCCATAGAGATTATCCCATCCATAATGGCAAATTGGGGTTTGATTACCGCATAAAGACCAGCAAGCATGCGGGCAAATGATTCGCGAGTCGGATAATGCATATGACAAGCACTTTTATGTAAACCAGGAACCATCCCGAAAATATTCTTAACACTGCCAGTAGCATACATGAGTTGGTGAGTTTTCATTTTAGCGACTGAAATAATTAGATCAACTTCATTTCTAATTGTTGGTAGTGGCAGTTTTAATCCATAAGTTCCTGGGATGGTATGCATGACAGGATCGCGAGCAAATTCTACCCAGCGGGCTCCTTCTTCCTGACATACTTGGGCAATACCAGAGGTTTTAGGGCTAAAATTGGGTCCGCTGATTCCTGGAGAATCTCCCACTAACACTTCAGCGGCTCCTTGTGCGTAGAGCATTCTAATGAGCTCGCGTACAACTTCGGGGCGTGTCGTAATGGCTTTATCGGGAGCGGCATCACTGAGGATGTTGGGTTTTAAAAGGATTTTTTTATCTTTAACTGCAGGAAGAGCAGCTATTTTGCAAACTTGCTCAAGTGCTTCAGATAGTTCTTTTGCATCGTAGGTCTCACAATGCTGAATAGCAACAGAAGGGCTGTTCATACAATTCTCCTTAACAAGCAAAAATAGAGGGGGCCACGGCCTTGAGCCGTATCAGGAAGAATGATGTTGCCATAAGAACGTGCTTCAGCGAAAGTGGACTCAAGAGGAGATTCCTCGTAACGTCCTTTGCGTTTTTTTTCTAATTTTGCAATTACTTCCTCGTTTTCTAAAGGGCTGATACTACACGTACTATAGAGTATATAACCACCAGGCTTCACTGCTTCTAAAGCTGCTGCTAACATTGCAAATTGTTGGAGAGCGAGACGTTTGGTACGAGACGGACTCCATTGAGAAAGAAACTTAGGGTTTTGTAGCACATGTCTCTCTGAAGAACAGGGAGCGTCGAGTAATATAGCATCGTAAGCACTTTGTTCATACAAGCCCCATCGGGTGGCATCATGACTAGTAAATGTAATAATTTTCCGTAGTTCTTCACTGAGGTGCTCTTCAATCACTTTCCTCAAACGTTGCCGGCGTTGACTGGAACGATCGTTACATACTAAAGAACCTGAACCACGTAATGCCTGAGCGAGGAGGAGACTTTTCCCTCCCGGGGCGGCACACATATCGAGCACGCTATCTCCCGGATGAACGGGAAGCAGAGTAGTTGCAATGACTGATGCTTCATCCAAATAATAAGTTTTTTCGAGGCCAGTCGCTAATGCAACTGGCGTTGTAGGAGCTAAAAGAGCTTCTCGCAACTTTGGCCAACGTTCACCATAGATATTTGCATAGAAGGTGTTGAATCGGTTTGCGGGATAAGCAGTGAGTTCCATGCAGCTACTGTAACGTGACACAGCCTTTCTGTCCAGAACCGTCTTAATGGAGATGGATTAAAAATCCGATACAAAAGAGCGCACTAGCTACAATGCATAAAAGGTGCCAAATCATATGGTTGTGGGGTACATCCTTTTTCGCATAAAAAATAACTCCGATAGTATAGGTTAGTCCGGCTGCTAATATCCAAAATAAGAGGCCTGAAGGGATATAAGGGACAATATCACTCCAAAAGAGAACCATCATCCAGCCCATGGCGAGATAGAATAAAACGTGTAATATTTTTAATTTACCCCAAAATATTAGGCTAAAAAGGATTCCTACTAACGCAACACTCCAGACAATATAGAGAACACGAATAGAACCTGGATTACCAATAAACAATAAAATAGGGGAGTAGGTTCCAGCTATTAAAAGATAAATATTGGCGTGGTCAAGAAGCCGAAATATCCGTTTTGCATCACTTTTTGGTACGTGGTGATAGAGAGTAGAAGAGGTGTAGAGTAATAAGAGTGTGCCAGCGTAGATGAGC
The DNA here is from genome assembly GCA_028702575.1 of Sphaerochaetaceae bacterium. Taxonomy (GTDB): domain Bacteria; phylum Spirochaetota; class Spirochaetia; order Sphaerochaetales; family Sphaerochaetaceae; genus JAQVOO01. Next base: position 68 of record JAQVOO010000069.1, on the reverse strand, counting down.
ATACCAACCCAAGTTCTGGTATGGATATAACTGTTTTTACGAAAAAGGACGATCCCAGTGAAAAGGAG
>JAQVOO010000257.1 GCA_028702575.1 Sphaerochaetaceae bacterium | reverse complement strand
AGGCCAGTATGATTACGGGTTCTATAGGCATGTTGCCCTCGGCCAGTTTACGCGAAGATAACTTTGGGATGTACGAACCTATTCATGGTTCGGCACCAGATATTGCGGGGCAGGATAAGGCTAATCCGATCGCCACTATTCTTTCGGTAGCGATGATGTTACGCCACACCTTTGCCCTAGAGGAAGAGGCTGTTGCCATTGAGCATGCGGTAGGAAAAGCCCTTGATGGCGGGTGGCGTACAGGGGATATTATGAGCAAAGGTATGCACGTAATAGGGACTAAAGAGATGGGTTCAAAAATAGCCCAGGCACTGTAAACAAAGAGGAGTATAAAATCATGAGTGAACAAACAGTATATTTGGAAGGGGCTTACATCCCCTTAAGTGAAGCCAAAATTCCAGTAATGGATCATGGACTACTATATGGAGATGGTATTTTTGAAGGGATTCGAGCTTATGGGGGGCGAGTGTTCAAGCTTGAAGAACACATGCGCCGATTTCAAACCGCTGCCCGAGCGATCAATCTAACCTTACCGTTACCAATTGGTGAAATAACAGAAATAGTATTGGAGACGTGTCGCCGTAACACAATTGTCGACGGTTATATCCGCTTAGTCTGCACGCGTGGAGCCGATGGGTTGGGCTTGTTTCCAAAACCTGGAGCCCATCCACCGCGTTTGTTTTGTATTGCAGGTCAAGTTGCTCTCTATAGTGAGGAGGCCTATAAACGTGGTCTGAAGGTAATTACGAGCCATCTACGGCGCAACAAGGCCACTATAGTCAATCCTCAAATTAAGAGCTTGAATTATCTTAACAATATTATGGCAAACATCGAAGCGCATCGCTATGGGGCCGATGAGGCTCTCATGCTCAATGAAGATGGGTTAGTTGCAGAATGTACTGGTGATAATATTTTCATTATCCAAGATGGAGTAATTAGTACTCCTCCTATTTGGGTAGGAACACTCAATGGGATTACCCGCCAAGCTGTTATTGAAATCGCCCGTTCATTAGGTTATACAGTGCAGGAAGTACCCTTCACCCATTTTGATGTATTGAATGCGGATGAAGCTTTTTTAACCGGAACAGCCGCAGAAATTATTGCCCTCACCGAATTGGATGGGCAGTTGATTGATTCAGGAGTGGCTGGCAAGATCACGCTAGAACTGTTGGATGCTTTTCGTGAATATACCAAGCAGAGTAAAAATGGAGCAAAGATATGAGAAGTGATGAGATGAAAAAGGGAGTAGCCCGTGCTCCTCATCGCTCTTTGATGAAAGCTCTGGGTCTTACCGATCGAGAAATCGCGGCCCCTTTAATTGGTATTGTCAACTCAGCCAATGGAATTATTCCCGGCCATGTTCATGTTAATCGGGTTGTTGATGCAGTCAAGGCCGGAGTGAGAACTGCTGGTGGAACTCCGATAGACTTTTCAGTGATTGGAGTCTGTGATGGGATTGCGATGGGTCATAAAGGGATGAAATATTCTTTAGCAAGCAGGGAGCTAATTGCCGATTCAATTGAAATTATGGCTACTGCTCACCCTTTTGATGCGCTCGTTATGGTGCCCAATTGTGATAAGATTGTTCCTGCTATGTTGATGGCCGCAGCTCGCATAAATATACCAACTATCGTCGTCTCTGGTGGTGCAATGTTGGCTGGACGGGTACCTGGTAAGAAAGATGCGATTGATTTAACCACAGTATTTGAAGCTGTTGGCTCGCATGCTGCCGGTACAATGGATGACAACGATTTGCTCGAGATCGAGAATTTTGCGTGTCCTACATGTGGTTCCTGTTCAGGTATGTTTACTGCTAATAGTATGAACTGCTTGACTGAAGCGTTAGGGATGGGGTTGCCTGGGAATGGGACTATTCCGGCGGTCTATGCTGAGCGTGATCGATTGGCGAAAGAAGCTGGCTATGCCATCATGGAATTATATAAGAAACAGATAAAACCTTCTGATATTATGACGGCGGCTGCCTTTGAAAATGCCCTTACGGTTGATATGGCCTTGGGATGTAGCACCAATAGTATGTTACATCTGCCTGCTATTGCCCATGAGGCTCGCGTCCCTCTTGATATTTTTATGGCGAATGAAATCAGCCAAAGAACACCAAATCTCTGCCATTTAGCACCCTCTGGTCCTTATCATATTGAAGATTTGTATCATGCCGGTGGGGTGATGGCTGTGATGAGTGAGTTGCATAAGAAAAAGTTGATTAATACAGCTGTACAAACGGTTTCAGGACGTACTATGGGAGAGCAGATTGCCTTGGCTAAAAATTATGATACTGCAGTTATTCGCCCCATCGATAATCCTTATAGTAATACCGGCGGTATTGCCGTTTTGCGTGGCAACTTAGCACCACATGGTGCTGTGGTTAAACGAGCAGCAGTTGCCCCTGAAATGCTCAAGCATACTGGGCCAGCTCGCATATTCGAATCTGAAGAGGATGTCAGTTTAGCTATTTACCGCGGTCAGATCAAAAAGGGTGATGTGGTCGTTATTCGCTACGAAGGTCCCATTGGAGGGCCGGGAATGCGCGAGATGCTTGGGCCGACTTCAGCAATTGCGGGGATGGGTTTAGACAAAGATGTCGCCTTAATTACTGATGGGCGTTTTAGTGGTGCCACTCGTGGTGCTTCAATTGGGCATG
>JAQVOO010000068.1 GCA_028702575.1 Sphaerochaetaceae bacterium | reverse complement strand
ACGCATTAGTCGAAGCTGGTAGCGACGTCCACGATGTAAATTATTTAGGCGAAACTGCCCTCATAATGGCCGTTAATAGTGGCAATGAGACCAGAGTTATTTCAGCATTGATCCGAGCTGGTAGCGATGTGAATGCACGTGATTACCAAGATCATTCAGCTCTTGATTATGCTCGTATGTCACGCCGCCCGTATGTGGTGAAAATCCTCAAAGAAGCGGGAGCCAAGTAGGATTATTAGATCTCGTCTCCTACCTCGCGCTCGTACATAGAATCATGGATTGCTCTTTGCAAGTCCGCGATTATCTTATGCACATCTTTAGTCAAATCTTCTAGCTTTATTTGATGTATTTCTAGGGGATTTGCCCTTAGCTTAAGCTCAACTTTGCCCTCTTTTAGACTTCGATTGCCCAATGTGATACGAATCGGAATACCAATTAGATCTGCATCGGCGAACTTGACTCCTGCCGATTCCTTGCGATCATCATAAAGGACCTCAATGCCAGCATCTTCTAATTGTTTGTAAACTTGCTCAGCGATTGCAGTATCCTTGATGAGAGAAACCAAATGTACTTGATAAGGAGCTGCAGAGATAGGTAGTTGTAATCCCGATTCATCATGGTACTCTTCAGCTAGGCAGGCTAAAAGGCGCCCAACACCGATCCCGTAAGAGCCCATAACGACTGGTTTACGTACTCCTCCTTCGTCTTGGTACATACAGTTCATAGATTCTGAATAACGAGTTCCTAGTTGGAAAATATTGCCAATCTCAATTCCCTTACTTTGTGTGAGCGGGTTTTTACAAACCGAACAAAGATGTCCAGCTACAGCTGAAGCTATATCAACAACTTCTCCTGTGTAATCACGGCCAAAGTTTGTATTGAGGAAGTGGTAATCCACTTTATTAGCTCCTGCCACCAAGTTATTAGCATGAGCCACTGAATCGTCGACTAAGACTAATACATCCTTAGCACAGCCTATAGGGCTACCAAATCCAGGTTCCATACCAGCTGCTTTTATTTCATCGGCATGAGCCGGACGTAAAGCATTGGCTTTAGCTGCATTTTGTAATTTATTTTCTTCAATATCTAAATCACCGCGCACAATACCTACAATCAGCTTCTGTACTTCTTCACCACTCGTGCTGTCGACAAAAGTTCCCATCATGAATAATGCCTTAGCAGTCTTGGTTTTTGGAATTGAAAGAAATTCAGCCAGTTCTTCAATCGTGGCACAATTGGGAGTGAATTTTTCTTCTAGCGGTAATTCAGCTTCACTAGTGTGTTCTTTGACAAAAGTAGCAATCTGTCGGTTAGCTGTATAACCACACTTTGCACACGTAATAATAGTGTCTTCACCAATCGGTGAGAGATACATATACTCATGGGCGATTTTGCCTCCCATCATGCCTGAATCGGACCCAACGGCAATGCTAGGCAGAGCACAACGGTCAAAAATTCTAAAATATGCATGATAATGGGCCAGGTATTGTTTCTTTAACCCTTCATAATCGCGATCGAAACTATAAGAATCTTTCATGGTAAATTCGCGAACACGAATAAGACCAGCACGTGGACGCGGATCATCGCGCCATTTGGTCTGCAACTGATACACTAACTGAGGCAGGCGTTTATAAGAATCTATCTCAAAACGGGCAATATCGGTTACGCACTCTTCATGGGTCATTGCCAAAACCATATCGCGACCTACACGGTCTTGGAAACGACTCATTTCCCGATCTATGCTATAAAATCGTCCGGTCTCTTTCCATATATCGGCAGGGTTTACTACCGGCATTAAAATCTCTTGGCCGCCAATTTTCTCCATTTCGTCGCGGATAATTCCTTCAATTTTACGAATTGAACGTAATCCTAATGGCAGTAAAGAGAAAATCCCAGCTCCCAATTGCCGAATGAACCCGGCTCGAACTAGGTACCCATATCCTAAACTCTCTGCTCCTACGGGCACTTCACGCAGTGTCCGAGAAAAGACCTGTGACATCTTCATGCGAAAACTCCTTCTCAGTGGTGCCCATTGTACCAGAATGACTAGTAGTGCTCAACGGTATGCTATTCTCTTTCTTGCTGAAAACCGCTAAAGTTAGCTTGGAGGAAATCATGGACATTGCACAATTTTCTGACGCACGAAATCAAGTTGCCGCTTTAATGAGTCGGTTATATACTTGTCGCCTAACCACAACAAGTGGTGGCAATATTAGTCTTCGTTTAACTGATGATCTTTTTTGTATTACTCCTAGTAAACTCGACAAAGCCCATTTAACTGGGGAACTCATTGCTGTGGTAACTATGGATGGGGAAAATCTTACTCCGCACCTACCGTTAAGCATTGAATCAGAGATGCATCGTCAAGCATTGCTGACCAGAAAAGATATGCAGGCGATTGTGCATGCCCATCCTTGCTATGCTTCAGCTTTCACTGCAGTAAAGCGCTCTATCAACACGCGCCTTCTAGCTGAGACATGGTTTTTACTGGAAGAACCTGCCTTTGCTCCCTATGCCCGCATGGGAACGGTCGATTTAGCCGATACTGTGGCTAATTGCCTGAAAAAAGCGGATGTGATCCTCATGGAAAATCATGGGGTGTTGACCGTTGGAAAGAGCTTGGTTGAAGCTTTTGACCTCATTGAAGTCTTAGAAAACAGTGCTAAAATGACCTATATTACTGAAACGCTTGCTGCAACCGGCCAAGGCTGGAACACAAGCTCTCTCGATGATGAACGGTGTGAAGACTTGCTTCGCATGAAACGAGGAGAATAAGGGGAAAAGTGGATGAAGTATGAACTAGAGACCATCCCTGTTTGGGATGGCGTACGAAGTGGGAGTGAATGCTTTTTGTGTGACCTCATGCTCGAAGCTCAAAGGCATGCCGTTGCTTATTATCTTGGTACTTCGGTGATGCACCCTGAAACTAGGGTGGAAGTCAATAAAACCGGATTTTGTCCGGTCCACTGGGATGACCTTGTCACAGCTGGTAAACCACAATCACTCGCGCTCATTTCCCACACCTACCTCCAAAAAACACTGAGTCTCTTGGCACCAAGAATTTCTTCTCTAAGAAAAGGGAAGGTTGGGCGTAGCTTGAAAAACTCGGTTCAAGACCTACTAAGCTCAATACAGGAACGTGAAAAAGGTTGCCTCGTCTGTACAAAGATGGAGAGCAGGCTACTTCGCTATACCTTTACTGTTATCTATCTCTGGCAAAAAGACCCGGAGTTTCGGGATGAGTTACAGCAAAGTAAAGGATTTTGCCTCCACCATCTGGAAAGTCTCTTGAAAATGGCACCTTCCATTCTCAATGCCAAGGAGCATCAACTCTTTTCAGTTTCATTAACAACATTAGTACAACAGAATTTACAACGGTTAGAAGAAGAAGTATTGTGGATGACCCAAAAATATAAGGCAGAACATACTAACTCCCCGTGGAATGGATGTGAAGAAGCCCAAAAGAGAGTTGTTCGTAAACTTATTGGCGAGGGACGGATCTTTTGCCCGTCTTAATACCCAGCTTTAATTGATGTCGGTCTCCGACATCACTAATTTGGCGCCGTTTTAATAGCTGACAATGTTTTTCTTCACGGAAGAAATGATAATAATCGATAGTTGTTTCGTCAGCTCGGTAAATGAGCATATAATCTTTTTGTGGCAAAAAAGCGATTGCTAAAGTTAAATGACAACCCGCTTTATTTTTAAAGTCATGTAGATATAATAACTCTTTCTCAGTAAGATATCCCGTCCTACACGTTATAGCTATGAGACGCTGTCCCTCTTTTTCTTTACGGTTATGAACGAGAATATCGGGAATAAGAGCACGAAAATCTTCTAAAATGGGGACACACAAATCGACCACATAGGCCTCTTGGTGACGAACCGGTAGCTCCCCGAACATAACTTGTTCCAGATGTTGAGCTAATCGGTGACTAATAGTGATATGGTTTTTAGGCCAAGTAAATAGCACACTGTCGTTATCGACTAAGCGTGCTAACGCAGCAATAAAAGTTTCGAAGAGGCGAATCATTCCATAGCGTTCGTGTTCGTGGAGTATCATTTGCCTCATTGTAGCATACCAATTGGATTAACTACAATTAAAGTTACGCGAAAGTAATATTCCAACGCATCTCAGCTATTTGAGCGAGTGTATTAAAAATTGAACAATAACGCGTTGCAGTTTCAAAAGCTTTGGTGAATTTTTCCTGATCAACAATTCCTTTTGCGAGAACTTCAATATCGACTGTCTTTAGCGTAGCTACTTTCTCATCACGCTTAATCCCGGTAATGCTCATATCCATCCCGCCATATTCTACCTTCATTTTTTCAGCCAGGGATTCATATGTACTAAATAAACAATGTGACAGCCCCCCAAGTAATAACTCGTAGGCTGAGAAACCATTAGCATTACCGCCAAGTGTCACGGAAGCTCCAGAGTCAGTAATTAATTTTCCATCATGTTTAGCAAATTTTGAAACAATATGTGTCTTAGCACCCATAAAGGGCCTCCTTGTTTTCTGATATATAACTAAAGATACTAAAATATAATGGTGTCGTAAAGGAGCTATTTTAACTAATCGTCATTGACTGAGCAGCTACATAACCAGTTGACCAAGCCGCTTGGAGATTGTATCCGCCCGAATCACCATCAACATCGAGAATTTCTCCCGCAAAGAAGAGCCCTTTAATTAGATGCGACTCCATGGTATTGGGATTAACTGTCGCAAGCTCAACGCCTCCTGCAGTTACCATTGCTTGTGCAAAGGAACCCTCTAGAGAAATAATGAGTTCGTGGTCTGCTAAAAGGGCTGCCAGTGGGGCAATAACTTTTCGCCCAACTTCAGCTGCTTTACGCCTCCCATCAATACCAGCCTCTTGCAAAAGCCAAGTGGCCAATTTCGTAGGTAGTCCGAGAGCATGAATTACCGTTACCAGCTGGGCGGCTCCTCGTTTTGTACATGCATCTAAGATCTTATGTTCAATCAATGAACTCTTTTTCCCAATGTGGGGTACCCAATTGAGTGAAATCTTTTGTTTAAGTGAAAAGTAGCGACTCTGCTCTAATATAAGAGGCCCCGATAACCCTTGATGGGTAACAAGCAGGGGACCATGTGCTTCTCTTTTATGGTCATTCCTGTCGGTATAGGTAAGAGCTACTTGATCCAAAGAGATGCCACTGCAGGAAGAGATATTCGTAGAGAGTAACTTCACACCAGTGAGAGCTGGGTGAGGGGGAACAATGGGATGGCCCAATGTCTGAGCCAAGTGATACCCATCTCCAGTGGAACCTGTTTGAGGAAAAGAGCAACCTCCCGTACAGAGTACAACACGAGTTGCTGACATGGATGCACCCCTATCATCAGTGAGAAAAAAGAGATTATCGTTTTTGGTAATCTCAGTGATACGACATTCTTGACGTAAGATTATCCCCCTCTTTAGACAGGCGTTGCGTAAAGTTTCGACCACATCCCGTGCTTTACATGAGGAGGGGAAAACTTTATCGTCGCTACGAACTGTGAGAGGCAATCCTAAATTTTCGAATAGTTTTATGGTGCGTTCGGGGGAGAGCTCTGTGAGTGCATACCTGAGGAAAGTACCATGCTCTCCATAATGTTCTACCATGTGAGCGACAGAAGCCTGACGGGTAAGATTACATTGCCCTGCTCCCGTTAAAAGAAGTTTCCGCCCTAGCGTACTATTGCGCTCATAGATCGTGATGGTAGCTGAAAGACCTTGTTCTTGGACCCTCGTTGCAATAATTAATGCAGTAAAAAGGCCAGCAGGGCCTCCACCAATGATGGCAAACGAGGGGACACTCAATCTTTCTGTTGTGGTTGTTTGATGCATAAATGCAATTCATCCAATTGCGCTTGATCGATATAGGAAGGGGCTTCATCCATAGGCGAGATAGCTGCCGTATTTTTAGGGAAGGCTATTACCTCTTTAATCGATGTTTGACCCGCCATAATCATCAACATACGGTCAATACCAGGGGCTATACCACCGTGGGGAGGAGGTCCATAACGGAACGCATTGAGGAGAAAACCAAAACGCTCTTCGGCTACTTCATCAGGAATATTACAAATTCTAAAAATACGTTTTTGCAACTCCACATCATGGATCCTTATCGAACCAGAAGCAACTTCATACCCATTGAGAACGAGGTCATATAAATCGCCAATGGCACTACCGGGGTCTGATTCGAGACTATCTAGGTATTGAGTCTGTGGCATGCTGAACATATGGTGGGCAGCTTCCCAATGTCCTTTCTCTTCATTAAACTCAAACAAAGGAAAATCAATAATCCAACAGAAAGCAAAAACTTTAGGATCAATCAAACCCAAATCACGGGCAAGTTTTGTGCGAACAGCACCAAGAGAGTTACAAGTTTTTTTCCATTGATCGCCCACAAATACAATCATATCACCAGCAGACGCTTCCATGCGCTTGATAAGAGTAGTTTCCTGACCAGCAAAGAATTTTGAAACACCACCTTCTAAGGTGTTGTTTGCTCCAACTTTCATCCAAGCGAGCCCTTTCGCCCCATATACTTTAGCAGCATCTTCGAGTGCTGTTATATATTTACGGGTAAATGCTACCTCGGTAGATGCTGGAGCTCTGAGGGCTTTGACCACTCCACCAGCTTCAAGGACTGCCTTAAAAGTACCAAAGGTACTATCTTTAGCGATATCGACTACATCAACCAAAGGCAAATCATAGCGTAGATCCGGTTTATCGACACCATAGGTGTTCATTGCTTCGGCCCAGCTTAGGCGTCTGAAGTGCTGAGGCAGTTCAATCTGCATCACTTTGCGAAATACATCGTTAAACAACTCTTCCATGAGAGAGAGAACATCATCGCGGTTTACAAAACTCATTTCTAAGTCAAGCTGGGTGAATTCTAGCTGACGATCTCCACGAGCGTCTTCATCTCGATAACATCGGGCAATTTGGAAATATTTATCAAAACCGCTGACCATGAGGATTTGTTTAAGCAATTGTGGGCTTTGCGGTAATGCATAGAACTTACCAGCATATAAGCGGGAAGGGACTACAAAGTCGCGGGCCCCTTCCGGAGTTGAACGAATCAGTGTTGGTGTTTCTATCTCATAAAAATCACGATTGGATAGAAATTCACGGATTGCTCGAATAAAATCATGGCGGAGGCGGATGCGTTTTTGCATCCCTTTAGAGCGCAAATCGAGATAACGGTAACGTAACCGTGTATCTTCTTTGGCATCCGATTCATCGTCAATCATAAAAGGGATTGGGTCACAGGTGCTAAGGATTTGTAAGTTAGTGACTTCTACCTCAATTTCACCAGTAACCATTTCAGCATTTATCATTGAATCAGGACGAGCTTGGACAATCCCTTCAACCGCGATGCAGTACTCAAGGTGCAATTTCTCTGCTATTTCAGCTACTGCTGGGGGAACCGATTCTCCCACCACTACCTGAGTTATACCATAACGGTCACGCAGGTTAATGAAATGAATGCCGCCGTGGTTTCTGTTACGGTGGACCCATCCGTTGAGGACTACATGGTTTCCCACATCCGATTTTCTCAATTGTCCGCATGTTACGGTTCTTTGCTTATATTCCATGGAGGCAATATAGCATTTCAAAGGACCTGTTTCAATTGGAAGAGTCCTTGACGATTTAGTTTTGCTGGGTAAAGATGAATTAGGAGGTGTCTTTATGACTCCTTTAGTGATAAGCGCTAGTCGACGCACAGACATTCCTAATCACTATGTTTCATGGTTCTTGCAACGTTTACGAGAAGGGTATGTCTTAGTGCGTAACATTAGGGATTACCACCAAGTGCGAAAGATTGATCTGACCGCTAAAGCTGTTGCTTGTATTGTCTTTTGGACTAAAAACCCAGCTCCTCTTATGGAGCATTTAGCAGCTATTTCTTCTTATCCCTATTACGTTCACTTTAGTATTACCCCCTATGGAAGTGATATTGAACCAAAAATCCCACCGCTAGGAGAATCCATCGATTGCTTTAAACGCTTGGCTGATGCAATAGGGAAGGAGCGGGTAATATGGCGCTATGATCCAGTATTTGTCAGTAAGAAATACCCTATTGAATACCACCTAGCGAGTTTCAATTACATTGCCCATAACTTGAAAGGGTATACTCTACGGTGTGTGTTTAGCTTTCTCGATATCTACCACCATCTGGTCAAACAAATGGAAATACTGGAAGTTCTTCCTGTAGATGAGAAGAGTCGCCATACATTAGTTCATAATTTTGCACTTCAGACACAAGAGAACCAGATGGAAATTCAAACATGTGCTGAAGGGTACGACTTTTCAGCGTATGGTGTTACACATACTTCTTGTATAGATGCCGATATAATTGAACGATTAAGTGGGTTTGCTATTGAAAAGGGGCGAGATCAGGGGCAGCGTAAAAATTGTAGGTGTGCACCCAGCGTCGATATTGGCATGTACAATACCTGTTTGAACCTCTGTACCTATTGTTATGCTAACCATTCTGAGCGCAAAGTCCACACTAATTATGCTCAGGCTCGCTCAAGTTCACCCTTGTTAATTGGCATATTAGGTAAGAATGATGTAGTTTTACCCGCAAAAGTCACTACTAAAGCAGCTCAACTTTCTCTCTTTGGTGAACTTTAGACTCTTTTAACTCCTGAATCCTGTTTTCATTAGCAACTGCCAGCATGAGTTTGATACGATTTTCTTGGTTTACTCGCGTTGCCCCAGGATCATAATCAATAGGTACAATATTAACACCATCGTCTAACTCTTTAAGTCGGCGAATCATCCCTTTGCCAACAATGTGATTGGGTAAACATCCAAAAGGTTGTACACAAACAATATTGCGGTATCCTAGTTCTGCCAAATCGCGCATCTCGGCTGTCAGCAACCATCCTTCACCCATTTTACAGCCTAAGCTAATTACCTCTCTTGCTGTTTCGACGGTGTGGTTAAACGACGCAGGGGCAGTGAAGCGGGGAACCGCGGAGACGGTTTTAATCATAATATCTTCTAAAGCGGTTATATAACGAAGAATTCCAGCCATTACTAACTTTCGTAATTTTCTTCCACCGTACAGTACAATATCTTCAATCTGATTTTGAATCCCGTAGAGGACGAAACCCATAATAGAGGGAATCATCACTTCACATGATTGGGAAGCAAGAAAATCTTCTAAGTGGTTATTACCTAACGGTGCATATTTCATGTAGATTTCACCTACAATTCCTACTTTAACCACCGGACGATTGTAATCAGTCTCAATAGCAGCAAAATCAGCTACCATCTGCTTAAGATCTTTGGCAATAGAGCGTTTAGTGTAACCGTGACCACGCCGATACTGATTACTCAAGCGTTCAATCCAGCGCTCCACAAGTGCTTGCGTTTGTCCACGATGTACTTCATAAGGACTTACTTGGTTCTTCAATAACATAAGGGTGTCACCACAGAGAAGCGCTGCCGTCCCCTTGCGCAACATTCTCAAAGTAATTCGAAATCCACTATTGCGGTTCATTCCCTTTAGATTTAACGAGACGATAGGGATCGATGTATAGCCAGCTTTATCGACGGCCTTGCGAAGTAAGTGGATGTAGTTGCTCGCTCTACAACCTCCTCCTGTTTGCGTAATGGCCAAAGCGGTACGCTCTAGATCATATTCTCCGCTATCGAGAGCATCAATCATTTGCCCAATAATAAGGAGGGCTGGATAACAGGTGTCATTATGGACATACTTGAGCCCTTTGCTTACAACCTGTGGCCCTTCATTTTCCAGTAATTTAACATTATACCCCTCATCTTTGAGCACCTCGACCAAGATTGTAAACTGGATGGCAGCCATTGAAGGGGCTAATATAGTATGAGTTTCTCGCATTGCTCGGGTAAAAGTAGGTTCAATCAGACTCATTGACAGCCCCCTGCTGAGCAATAGCGGAAAGAAGACTTCTAAATCGGATCCGAACTGCACCTAGGTTGGTAATTTCATCAATCTTAATTTGAGTATACATTTTTCCCTCAGATTCAAGAATGTCACGAGTTTCATCGCTGGTAATGGCATCGACTCCACACCCAAAAGAGACGAGTTGGATGAGGTGCATATCTTCCTCGTCTGCAATAGCCTTAGCCGCAGCATAGAGGCGCGAGTGATAGGTCCATTGATTTAACACGTTTACCGGGAATTTTGAGGTTCGATGCGAAAGGGCATCTTCGCTAAGGACCGCCACATTAAAGCCGTTGAGTAATTTATCAATGCCATGCCCAACTTCAGGGTCAACGTGGTAAGGTCTACCAGCTAGAATCATGATTAATTTATGTTCCCGCCGAGCCTGTGCTATAATCCTTTCGCCTTCATCGCGGGTACGCTGTAAATATTCTTCTTGTGCAGCAAAGGCGGCATCCGATGCCTTGCGGACCAACTTACCATCGAGTTTGCCAAAGTAGGGCTCCAGACTTTGCGCCATTTTTTTGGGGAAATCTTTTCTGCGGTGCACACCGATATGGAAGTGGATAAAGTCAACCTTTCGAACCTCTTCCATATTTGCACTGAGGACTTCAGGATAGTAGGCTACAACGGGACAGTTAAAATGATTTTCCCCTAATCCTTCATCTAAATTATAGGTCATGCACGGGTAAAAAATAGTTTTCACTTTCGCATCCAACAGGGCCTGAACATGACCATGCATCAATTTTGCGGG
>JAQVOO010000256.1 GCA_028702575.1 Sphaerochaetaceae bacterium | reverse complement strand
TGATAAAACCCCGGCCTCTCCCAATAACGATCCACCAATCGATAGATACCATCCGAGCGCTGTAACACGCCTTCCTCCACCAATTCACGGCGGATGAGGCAGTAATCCTGGTGAATCCCGGTGATCCAGTTTGATCACCAACGCCAGCAGGTACTGCTCCATCCCTTCAATGCTGATTACCGAGTCCAGGTAGTAGACTCGATGCAGGGAGATGGTATCTCACTGATTGGGACAATGGTCATGCAGTTGAGGATGGTAGGCTAACTATTGCTTGTAAGACTAAGGCTAGTCAACAAGCCATTTCATACATTCAAAAACTTCCTCTTGATTAACAAGACACTTCTCAAGTGGTTCACTTTCAATATCTTCGAGCAAGCTTTGCCACTGCTCACATTTCTTTGATTTTAACCCCAGATAAGTGTCAATGGCTCCTCTCTTCCAAACCCATATATTATGCATCTTGTAATGGTTGTGTATGTTATTGATGAAACTCTTTGCAGATTCAATATTTCCAAGGAGTTCGTACATCTCTTCAGCAGTGTGGAATTCATTTTTCTTTGGCCAGCCCGAACCATCTAGCGATATTTGATTTTGAGAATCATCAGCTAACGATTGCATAGCTTTCTTGCATTCCAAAAAATCAGGATTACTTTCTGATATCAAATCTTGTTTTCTGCCCATATTAAAGGCAAAATCTAAATCTGCTAAAGCCTTACAAGGTATATCCATTACTCGGAGAACCTCCATTGTTTTCTTGATATCTCCACACCCTCTTAACTTCACAATTGATGTTTTGTAGTATGATAATGGCTTCCCTATCACTTTTTCAAACAATTTCTCAAGAATCCAGTATTCAGTTTCACCCTCAATTAATAGCACTTTATCTGAAAAGAGGATGTTTGATGAATTTGATAGCTGAAACAGCAAGTCAAGCTGTGTTGGAGCATTCTTCTCTACCTCGCTTACAGCCTCAAAAAGTGTTTTTCTTATAGTAGTGGCGTTGTTCTGTTTGGTCACTAGCAATGTAGATCTAACATCATCTTTAGTAACAAGCCTTGGTGAATGTGTTGAAATCAACACCTGAAAGCCTATGTCTGATAGCGACTTCATCGCATCTCTAACATTATCAATTGCCTGTGGATGCATATATAACTCAGGCTCTTCAACTAGGAGCAATGTATTGTTAACGGTAGTGCTTTGGGATCGTTTCTGGTCGGCCAAGTATCTAATCAATCCCATTTGAATGGCTCGTTGTGCGCCATGCCCTAAAATCGAAATCTCTTTACCGGTGGTATCACCATCCTCGAAAGTAGAGATAGTTGCACTTTTTAGTATTTCCTTAAATTCTATCTCTGGAATCTGAGCCTTGATTCTCAAACCTGGGAAAAAGGTACTAATAACTCCCGAGACATCATCATCGAAGGATACTAATTCTTGAATTCTGTTGGTTCCTGAAGCAGAGAACAAATTCTGAAATGACGAAAAAGCCTGTGTAATGGTTTCATTATGTTCAGCTTGAATGTTATTGAAAATCGTGGAAAGCAGTTTTCCTATTGTAGTACTGGTTTTATACTTACTTGAGTCTTCTGCAGCGTCTTCCATAGCATTAATAAAGATTGGTTCTGGGAATAGAAGAGATATACCGGCTTCTATGCCCGTTGGGGAGTCTCTCCATTCTGAAGATCCATCAGCAGAGTTTTCAAACAAGACTTGAAGTTTTGAACTTGTGTTAGGAGTATTTTGAATTCTGCGGATTATCAACTTGCAGCCTTTTATATAAGGTTGCATAGCTTTTGCTTGGTTTTGTGGGAGTCTAGAAATAATTGGTTCATCGACTCCAGTGATGATACCCTCGACCGATACTGGTTTAGTTATGTCTTTGAAACACTCAGGGCCAAGAGTGCTCTTTTTAAAGAGCCAGCTAACAGCTTTGAGAATATTTGATTTTCCTGCATTGTTATAACCAACCATAACATTGTAGCTTTGCAGTGATATCTCAACTATTTCTACGGATTTGAAATTGGATATTATCACGTTTTCCAGTAAATGAGCCATTAAATCCTCCTTATTGGCTCTATCGAACCGTCTGGTAAGATACAAATTAAAATGTACGTATCTAACAACACTAAAAGGAAACAAGTATCTGTCAAGATGTTAATAGCCTATGATTTAAAAAAAGCCCAGATTATTGTTGATTAGAATGCCTCTGTAGAGTGGAATCATCCGGTTGATCCATTTTTGATTAGGGACTAGTTAAGTATAATGATAGACTGATTTCAGACCTCTTATAAATCTCTGACACCAACCGTTCTACACACACTGCGAGTCTTTCCAACTGGTCTATTTCGTTGATATTCAGGCATTTCCGAAATCAGTCTGAAGTCAGTCCATATTTGACATAAAACTGTCACAAGCCAGTCCAAAGAAGTCCAAAACCACTGTGACATCTTTCCGAAAGCAGTCCTAAGCATCTCTACACCCGATAAAGGCTTATGCCTCTTTGTCACAGTGATGGCTATATGACATTTGGGGTTTCACTTTATATCCGCCAAGTCTTCCACGCAATGAGCTTTTTGTTTGAGCAATGCCAAAATCTGCAATCGAGATTCATCGGCGAGTCCCTTAAATACTTGCAAGGCTTTCATATCTCAATTCCTTTTCGTTATTTAG
>JAQVOO010000067.1 GCA_028702575.1 Sphaerochaetaceae bacterium | reverse complement strand
TGTTTGACTTAGAGGATCCCATGAAATATAATCAAGGTGATTATATTCTATTTCTAGAAGGTGTTTGATTTTATTAAATACTTGCAAGTGCCAAAATTTTACACATCAAAAATAGAATCAACACTGAATCTTGAAGGGTTCTGCCAAGGTACCCCCGTATTAACTTAAGGGGGTTCCTCATGAAAACCTTGTTCCGTCTGTTTGTCTTGATTGTGTTCTCTCTATCGTGCCCTCTGCTGGTATCTCTAATACATTTATCACTGTGATTGTCATTTTGACCTTACTTATGGTTCGTAAAAAGTAGTAGCTGGACTGTTCTGCCATAGATTTTATTGGCTACAGGATTATCAAAACCACTAATATCTATCCTCACTTACCCTTTGATTGATGATAATAGGCAAAACGGTCAACAATAAAATATGTAATTGAGTAATTTGCATATCTCTTTTGTTCTTATCATGTTCACTTTCTACCGTACAAATTAAAAAAACTTTTCCAGAAGCTGTTGCTATCACATAAACCCCAGAGCTCGTTGATGTTTTATAAAGGTTTCCATTCGTTTAAATCTTAACTGTTACTTTAACTATATCTAGCGGTACTCTGCCTTATGCCGACAACTCCTCTGCTATCATCTCAGCTTGCTGTAACACAGTTTCTGTTGCGAGCATTTGCATATCTGGCGGATAGCCATATTTTCTTAGAGTTCTCTTTACCGCTACCTTCAACTTAGATTTTACATTTTCCTTGATAGTCCAATCGATTGAAGCATTATTTTTAACCCGTTCATACAGCACTATGGCCAATTCCCTGAGCTTGTCTTTTCCCATAAGTTCCATGGCACTATCGTTACTAGCAATGGCAGTATAGAAGGCATACTCATACTGGGTAAGCCCAAGTTCCTTTGGCAACTTGTCCATTTCTTGGATTTCTTTACTTAGGTTTATCAGTTCTTCTATAACTTCTACCGCTGACACTATTTTATTGTGATATTTCCTAATGGAGTTTTCCAACATCTCCATCAACGTCTTACTTTCTACAAGATTTGTTTTGCTTCTTGCCTTGATTTCATCATTTAAAAGTTTCTTCAGTACCTCTAGAGCGATATTTTTATGCTCCATGTCTTTGACTTCTAAAAGGAATTCTTCAGAAAGAATGGAGATATCGGGCTTTTTGATTCCAGCAGCATCAAATACATCAATGACTTGGTCTGATACCAGAGCTTTATCTATTACTTGCTTAATGGCAGCTTCTATTCCTTCATCGGTATTTCCAGTCCCAGTACTATCAAATTTTGCCAATCTCGCCTTTACGGCCTGAAAGAAAGATACTTCGTCTTTGACATCCATTGCTTGTTCGTGGGGAACTGCAATAGAAAATGCTTTGGAGAGAGCTGTCACTTCATCAAGATAGCGTTTCTTCCCATTTTCTAATCCTAGTATATGGTCTTCTGCTTTCAGGATGAGCGATAATTTCTGCCCTGTATCAGCATCAAAGAATTCTTCATAGGGGAATCCATAAAACATCTGTGATACAACTTCCAACTTCTCCAACATCAATTGCACTGCTTGCTCTTGAGCAATGGCGGGGTCACCTTTACCTCCACTGTCAGAATAAAATGATAAGGCTTTCTTCAAATCAGAAGCTATCCCTAAGTAATCAACTATCAACCCACCTTGCTTATCTTTGTAGACTCTATTTACTCTAGCAATTGCCTGCATGAGGTTATGTCCCTTCATAGGCTTGTCAATATACAGAACATGAAGGTTGGGAACGTCAAAACCAGTTAGCCACATATCTCGAACAATCACCAGCTCTAGAGGGTCTTGTGGATTCTTCATCCTATCAGAAAGAATTCTACGTTGGTCTTTTGTAGTATGATGCTTAGCTAGCACAGGGCCATCAGAAGAAGCTGACGTCATAACAACCTTTATTGCCCCTTTTCTTAAATCATCGTCATGCCATTCAGGACGTAACTTTATTATTTCTTGGTAGAGTTCAGCAGCAATTCTTCTCGACATCGCTACTATCATTCCTTTCCCATCAAATACTTCCTGTTTCAGTTCAAAGTGGGTAATGATATCTTTGGCTATCAACTGCATACGTTGTTTGCTTCCCACCAAAGCTTCTAATTGAGTCCACTTTGCTTTTGCCTTTTGAGAAGAAGAAAGTTCTTCCTTGATAAGTTCATCATCAAGTTCTTCGACTAGGCGTTTCCCTTCCTCACTAAGATTTATTTTTGCTAATCGGCTTTCATAATAAATTCTGACGGTAGCACCATCTTCTACTGCTTGGGCAACATCGTAGACATCTACATAATTACCAAACACTGCTGGGGTATTTACATCAAAATTTTCTATTGGAGTTCCAGTAAAGCCAAGATACGTGGCATGGGGTAACGCATCCCTCATATACTTAGCAAAGCCATAAACTATTTTTTTACCAATTACTTTGCCATCTTCTTTATCGTCTATAGTCTTCGCTTTAAAACCATATTGAGTCCTGTGAGCTTCATCAGCAATAACTACGATATTTTTTCTATTAGAGAGCTCATCGTATACATTCCCTTCATCCGGTTGGAATTTCTGGATTGTGGTAAAGACAACACCGCCAGAGACGACACTGAGAAGTTGCTTTAGTTCTTCTCTGCTTTCAGCCTGAACCGGCTCTTGCCTTAATAATTGTTTGGAATTTGCAAAGGTCTCAAAGAGTTGGTCATCTAAATCGTTTCTGTCAGTTATAACTACAATAGTAGGGTTATCCATTTCCAAGACAACCTTACCTGTGAAAAATACCATGGAGAGCGATTTCCCACTCCCTTGGGTGTGCCACACAACACCACCCTTTCGGTCCCCTGTAGGTTGGTTCTCTATGGGTTGTCTGCCATAAGCAGGAGAAGGACTTGCAGCAAGTTCTGCTTTAGCAAGGGTTTTCCTGTCAGCATACCCAGAAGCCCGTAAGGTAGATTCTACTGCTTTGTTCACCGCATAATATTGGTGGTAGGCAGCCAGCTTTTTTATAGTTTTTATAGTAACTATGTCTGTGTCCAAATCTTCATGCTTTGTACTTTCAAAGACAATAAAGTGTCTAATGAGGTCGAGTAAAGTCTGTTTATTTAACATCCCCTTGATAAGTGTTTCAAGTTGCCCAACAAGATCTGATGCCATAGTTTTTCCATCTGAGGATTTCCAAGCCATGAATCTAGTTATGCCTGAAGAGATAGTTCCTGCCCTTGCTTCTAAGCCATCAGAGATGACTAAGAATCCATTATACGTGAACAAAGAAGGAATTACATCTTTATATGTTTGGATTTGTCTGTAGGCCGAATGGATAGTCGCATTCTCATCAGCTGCATTTTTTAATTCCATAACAACAAGAGGTAAGCCATTTACAAAGAGGACAACATCAGGCCTTTTATTTATATTATTCTCAATAACAGTAAATTGATTTACCACCAGAAATTCATTATTATCAGGATGCTCAAAGTCAATAAGCCAAATTAAATCACCTCTTTCATGACCATCTTTTTGATACATTACTTTGATACCCTCTGTCAGCATCCTATGAAAACTCTCATTGTTTGCTACAAGCTCTGGAGCGTTGATTCTAAGAAGTTCCTTGAAGGCTGATTCATGAGTAGAGGGAGGAAGCAATCTGTTTATTCGCTGTATAGCAGATTTGATTTTATCTGGAAGAATTACTTCACTAAAAGAAGCTCGTTGCGGATTCAATGAATCATGAGCAATATCAGGGCCATAGAAATATTCATATCCTAAGTTCTCGAGGAGTTGAATAGTGTATTCTTCTATTTTGTTTTCTGTAATTCCACTCATTTATTGTGTTCCTGTCGACATTTCATAAGATATTGTTTCAGCTTCAAATAGATATATTTCCTTTGTTGGAAAACTAGCTTTAGCTGTCTCTAGCATTTTTGCTTTGTGTTCCTTCAATGTTGAAATATAAATCGTATCTATTTTTGACTCACTTATCTGTTTAAAAATATGATTGTCATTTTCAGCCAAAGAACTTCCAACTATTACCAAGTTCCCCGTTATTTGACTCAACTTTTGTAAACATCGTTTAAGATATTTATTATTTTTAATTACATCAATTTTATTTTCAGGCTGAAAAACACAGACAACTTCCTTCTCCTCAGTATTAAGGACTTCTTCTAACCTGTCATACAAAGCTTTATCTGATTGCTGCGTTATTTTTTTTATTCTATTACCATCTTTATAAATATGAAAAGCACCATGTAAAAAAAACAAGTTCTGGGATTCAGTATTCTCAAAAATAAAATCATTTTTAGTACCAAATAAACTGCACTGCCTACTACCATCATCTATTCTATCGAGAATACCCTCCCCCCTTTCTTCATTTTCTTCATCAATAATTCTGTTGACGACCATCTTAATATCTTTGTGTTTCCACTCTTTGCCATTTGATTTTGAGTATTCTTTTACTTCAGTTAGAAAATGATTTTTATTTAGTTTATTAAAATCTTTCTCTAACATCTCCCTTTCATTACCAAAGCTTATCCTAAGTTTGCCATTGTCTCTTGCCGTTTTTATTTCGCAATAAATATCACTATGTCTCTCGTCCAGTTCTTTTGCAATAAATTTTAAATTAGGTTCAAATGCAATAGAATTCATAGATTCGTTTTTTATTGGTTTATATTTTAGAAGAAGCAGATACAAAAACGAATCATAATTCAAAGTAAAAAAATTAGTGAATTGTTTGAAAAGCAAATAAATACCTTCATTATTCTTTGCATAGACTTTTTTGATTTCTGATTTAACAATTTCATGAGTTGCCTGCATAAAGTCCAGCTTTATTTTATTGTTTATATACTTTCTAAGAAATTTGTTTTTAGGTTTTATGTCAGACTGTAATATTTTAATGAATAATTCCAAATCATAATCGCACTCTTCAATCATTTTGATCGAATCATTATATACTGAATGATGATTTTCCACCATTTTCTGGAAAATCGCCTTGTACCCAGTATTAACTCCTAGACCACGGTTGAACCCATTTGCTATGAGCAGATGATTTTCCTGTCCTTCTATTTTCTCCAGAACTTCTTGATAACTAAGAAATATTTTATTTCCCATAAGAACCTGCCCTAATCTATTCCTTTTATGGAGACTTCTCCATCCATAAATTTTGGTAGAAGTATATTCCTCATATTTTCTAGTTTTGACATCTGATGACAATTTTCAATTATTTTATCATTCAAAGGCTGACAAACTGATTCAAAAACTTTAATTTTTTTTGGAGGAGGAATTGAAATCATCATGGATTGGAAATCTTTCTTCCCGATTGAACCAAATACTGTGCCCTCATCATTGAATATCTTTATCTCATCTATCAAGGACTTCATTTTATAATAGGTATATGTATAATACGAAGGATTCGCTCTGTATCTAAAAGCTGCGACTCCTCTACCAATGCAACATTTCTCTGATGCCATATTTTGAGCTCCCACAGGGGCTCTTACACTTATCAACGTATCATATTTTTCTGCGTACCGCGTTGGGGCAGTGGTAAAAACTCTATTGAGGGGAAATCTAAACCCAAAATCGGCATTACCTTGAAACATAGGGATTCCTTTTTTGTTTTCATTTAATGTTTTCCCTAATGGAGATTGTCCCATCGTAAAATTAAATTCATCTGGAAGGCATCCTACCTCCCAATCATCCTCAGCCTCTTCTATGAACCACTGCCTAAACAGAGTCTCTGCCATTGCTTCAAGAGTTTTGTTCTGTCGATGGAGGAGATCTATCTTATCATCAAGACTTGATAATACCCCTGCTATAGCTTTTTGTTCGGGGAGAGAGGGAAGGTATACACCAATCGAATCAAAGGTGTCTCTAGTAATGGTATCAAATACTCCCCCATGAGAAATCTGCTGAAGGTTATCGATAGAATCTTTAATTAAATAATAAACAAAGTCCGTATCTGATTTTTCTGGTATAGCCCTAATCCCATAACAGGATTGATTAAATGCCATATCTTTTCCTAGAACAGCCATGGCGCCGACCGTTCCTCTTGCAGAAATAATAATATCCCCTTTTCTCAGAATCTTTGTGCTACTATTTAATAATCCAAGTTCAGTAATATGCTTTATAGTTGATTTTACAAATTTCTTACCTGTATTAAAATCCACCACAGATAACCACGGAATATTACCATCCCAATATTCTGGAACAGATGTTTTAGGGGTACCTCCCCCGATAATTTCAATAATATTACTTAAAGTAGTTTCTTTACGCTCAGACATCTACATACAACCTCTTCATTAGTATTTTGGATTCTCAATTATCATCCCTTTCTGAACCCTTTGAATATGAGGGATATTATGATTTATGATTATTGAAAAACCAATGCCATACTTATATTTTCCTTTCTCATCCGTAAAATCTTTGAGTTTTTTTATATCACGGTCAATAGAAACCCTACTCCACTGTGGTTTAAATTCAATGATACATAAATTATTTTCATTACTTCCTCTCTGGTGGACTACGACATCAGGATAAGTGCCTCTAGAGAAATTAGTAGTACGTTTAGGGTGTGAGTGGTCTTTATTGTATTCAACATCTAAATGAAAACCCGAATAGCCAATTTGGTTGAGTTCTTCTTGAAAATAAATTGCGAATCTTCCAACAATTGATCTCTCATGAACTTTATTCTGTATAAGATAATTATCATGTAGGTAGACTCGTTGTACTGAACTTGAAATTGCTAATAAAATTTTATCAATCTCTTTGTTGTTTAAAGTCATATCAATTTCACCTTATCTAAATTCTCAAGAATGAGTTTATTTAATCTCTCTTCTTCTTTGATTTGCTCCTCGAACTCTGCCCTCAGTTGAGTAAATCGCTCATTGAAGTCAAAGTCATCATCTTCTTCAGCTAGTCCTACATACCTTCCTGGGGTGAGTACATAGTCCATTTCTCTAACTTCCTCGATTGAAGCAGATTTACAGAACCCGCTGATATCTTCATATTCACCATCAGGATTTCGCCATGCGTGGAAAGTATCTGCCATTTTTGCAATATCTTCTTTAGAGAACTCTTTGGTTCGCCGATTAATCAAATGGCCTAAGTCTCTAGCATCAATAAAAAGGATTTCATCTGCTCTATTTCTAAATTTACCATTTATTTTGTCTCTGTTTAAAAACCACAGGCATGCTGGAATCTGAGTATTTAAAAATAATTTAGCAGGGAGGTTTACAATACAATCAACCAATCTAGCTTCAATCAGTTCCTTTCTAATATCACCTTCGCCGGAAGTCTTGGAAGTAAGAGCTCCCTTAGATAATACAAAACCTGCTTGTCCTTTAGGATTTAAGTGATACAGGAAATGTTGAATCCAAGCATAGTTAGCATTACCTGGAGGGGGAGTACCATATTGCCATCTTCCATCGTTTCTCAAAAGGTCACCACTCCAGTCACTGTCATTGAAAGGAGGATTAGCAATAACGTAATCCGCTTTCAAATCTTTATGAGCATCATTAAGGAATGAACCCTCATTATTCCATTTGACTTGGGAACTATCTATGCCTCGAATGGCTAGATTCATTTTAGCTAGTCGCCATGTGGTAATATTGCTCTCCTGTCCATAAATAGAAATATCGTTGATCTTACCTTGATGTTTTTCAACAAATTTCTCAGATTGGACAAACATTCCTCCCGAACCACAACATGGGTCGAGCACTCTTCCTTTATAAGGTTGAAGCATTTCTACAAGAAGCTCTACAACACTTCTGGGGGTGTAGAACTGCCCTCCTTTTCTCCCCTCTGCTAAGGCAAATTCACCAAGGAAGTATTCAAATACATGGCCAAGAATATCAGCACTTCTTTCCTTGGTTTCACCAAAAGAGATATTTCCTATGAGGTCAATCAAGCTGCCTAGTGTGGTAGGATCGAGATTAGCTCTAGCAAATACTTTGGGAAGAACGCTTCTAAGTGATGGGTTTTCCTTCTCCACAACATCCATCGCTTCATCTATCGTTTTACCAATTGTTGGTTCTTTTGCTTTACTGAGTAGGTATGACCATCTGGCTGTACTCGGTACAAAAAACACATTTTCAGCCTTATATTCATCTTTATCTTCTGGGTCTGCACCAAGGCTCTCTTCCTCGATAAGTTTCTTATGGAGTTCTTCAAAGGTATCTGAAATGTATTTAAGGAATATCAAGCCAAGAACTATATGTTTATACTCTGCCGCATCAATATTTTTTCTTAGTTTATCAGCTGCCTTCCACAGTTGTTTCTCAATTGGTTCAGAAGTCTGTGCAGTTTTATTTTTCGCCATGTTGTATCACTCCAAGTATGCTAATATCGTTACATTTGCTTAACTATAAAACATATAGTTTTATGCACGAGATTGCGTTCATTCTACACCACCGCATGCTGTTTTACAAATGATACTTATTTTGAAGCGAGTTTACCTCGATAGAGACTTTGGAGAAAGAGCTGTTCTATATCTGGAAGTAAAATTATCATCTCATAATTCAGTCTTTAAACAAACGGGTCAGTAAACTTGAAAAGATTTAGATGAACCCATTACACTAAACTAGGAATGGCACAAGCTCATTTAAAACTAGATTATATTTTGAATGGATAGTATTTCATCTCCAAAATACTCCTCAACAATGAGATTTAGCTGTTGTGCAATATCTTGGAATTCGCAATTCAAGTCTAACGTTTTTACACTTATCTGATTGCCACTCATTTGGTAGGTGACATCAGGCTGGATTAACTCATCTGTGCGAGCATATAAAAGCATACCAGCAACTTCATGAGATACATCTTCAAAGCTAGCATCCTTGTTTTTTACATAGGTGAAGATTTGATATAAATTACTAGAATGGATTGTATGAGAGTCATGGTAGGATTGTGTAGTGCGAGCCCAAAACTTGGCATCTATGATAAGCATCTTTTTCCCATACGACACAGTTATATCGCTTTGCATTATGGGAAGCATTGTCTTGAAATTATCATCAAGCACCCAAGGTATTTGTGAAGCGTTCACATGCAAAGCGGGGTATTCTTTGTAGTAATATTCCAGTATGAATTTTTCAAACAATTTATGCATATGCTGCTCATCAATAAATGACGCAAGCTTGTATGCTCCCTTTTCTGTAGTCAAGAGCATTCCTTCAAGGATAAGTTGGCACAAACCAATGAGCATTCGATATGACTCATAATTACGTTGAAACCGGATAGCTAACCACTTGATTGATGCCGGTTCAAGCAAATCTATATTTGAAAAAAATAATATCTGTTTTCTTAATTCATCCTTATATTGAGCATCTACTTGAGCGTGACGAAGCAAAATTATAACTGTGGTTTTTAGAATTTGGTTGAGTTGGTTGTTTTCCGATAGCTCATCATATTCACAGAACAGAACCTGTTTACGCATTATTTTATTACGTATAGTTCCCGCCATATCAACTTTCCCACGCATTGCTACTAAGTTTTCTTTACGGTCCAGGTATTCTCGATATAAACCACGCTTTAATTGGTGGTTGATACCTTTTGCTAGGATAGCTGCAAATAGGTTGTGAATATTTTCAAAATCCTCTTTTGCGATATCTTCATAGGTTTTTTGGTTCAAAGTTGTGAAGGCATAAGACAACATATAGTAGATATTTTTAATAAAAATATTTTTTTTCTTAATCATTGAAAAATACTCAACAAAAGATTTTCCCATCTTTGTAATTTGCTAGTATCATCGAACCAGTATTCACTAAGCATAGGAAGAATCTCAAATTTCACGACTGCTTGAAGCCACTCATCACTACATTTAGTTTGACCACAGAAGTAGCTATGGCCAATGCAAAACCCTTTACCCAAAGATTTATCAAGTGTAATTTCTTTGTTCAATTCCTTTATACGGGACATAAGCTCATTGAATGTTTCATCATTCAGGGTATTTTGAAAAGCAGTAAAGCCATCTGAATCAAGACCTGGTGCAAGCTCAAAAAAACTGAACCGACGCCGCAGAGCATAATCAATCATTGCTAAGCTACGGTCGGCTGTGTTCATCATCCCAATGATATACAAGTTCTTTGGAACAGAAAAAGAGAGTCCATTATATGCGAGTGTAGCCTTTGTACCCCTATAATCTCGTTCAATCAACATAAGTAGCTCACCAAAAATCTTACTGAGGTTCCCACGGTTAATTTCATCGATTATGAAGTAGAAGTCTTTATCTGGTTGGTTTTCAGCTTTCTTGCAGAAGCGATAGAATATACCATATTTCAAGTCAAATCCCTCATCCACAGGCTTATATCCCATAACAAAGTCTTCATAGGAGTAGTTTTGGTGGAATTGAATAAATTCCACGCGATTTTCGTCCTTTTCCTTCATGATTGAATAAGCTAGGCGCCTTGCAACAAATGTCTTGCCCACCCCAGGAGGGCCTTGCAATATGATGTTTTTCTTATTTAGAAGCACAGAGACCAACATATCATAGTTGTTTTCAGTCATATATACTTCATTAAGGAACTTTTCCTTGGTATACACTTCTGTACGTTCTTCTATAACAGCGGGGTTTTCTTCACGAATAATATCCATTATGAAGTCAAACTCTTCCTTTGTGAGCTTGAATAAACTCCCCTGAGGACTCCTAAAATATTCCATCTCTTTAAGTTCTGGACATTCTTTCAATGTCTGGTAATCTATCGGAAAAGCAAGCCCTTCGACCTTTTCAAAACAGATTCTTTCACCATCCTGTTCTGCACTCACCTTACCTATAGAGACAATCTGCTTTACAG
>JAQVOO010000066.1:5560-10794 GCA_028702575.1 Sphaerochaetaceae bacterium | reverse complement strand
GCATTGACTAAGGTTGACTTTCCCACACCTGACTGGCCAACTAACGCAACTACTTTTCCCATTAATAGTTTACGTAGGGCCACCACCCCCTCCTCATCAAAGGCTGACATAGAAAAGGTGTCAAATCCCAAAGTAGCATATAAATCAAAACGTTCAATTTCTAATTCACTCAACATAAGATCACATTTATTTAAAACTAGTAACATGGGTGTGTTTCGAGCACATACAATTGCTCTATCAATAAAGCGCGGACGGAAAGGAGGATCATCAGCTGAAGTTACACAGATAATCAGATCCATATTAGCCACAAGGGTTTGATTACCTTCCCTATTAGCATTCCAACGCTCAAAGCTATTTTGGCGCTCAAGACGCTCTAAGATCATCCCTTCCTGGCCTTGGTGCACTGAAAACAAAACTTGATCGCCAACGGCAAGGGGGTTATACGTATCTGAGATGCCTTGTAGAATTTTCCCTTTAATCCGGCACGAATAAAGAGGAGCTTCTTTTAAATTATGCAGATGCTCCAGCGGTGCCACAGCGTAGATATTATTGATACCTCGCGTCACAACTCCAATTTGTCTATTCATGCTAGTACTGTACCGATAATCATCCTAGTGTGCAAGCAATTGCCTTTACAGGGTAGCCTTGTTTTGATAGGCTCTAGCTATGTTTAAGTGTGTTCCCTGTACTAGTGAAGGATGTCACCGTTATGCAATGCAAGGCCGGGATACTTGCTTACAACATACTCCTGATAGTGAAGAAATCTTACAATCTTTATTGACTACCTTACGTGACCATTCTCGCCATCGTGATGTAGTGTTAACCGATGTTACTATTGCCGATGTGGATTTCTCAAATTCTCATTTGACTACGTGTGATTTTGCCCGTTGTATTTTTAGAAACATCGATTTTTCGAACGCTAAAGTGCAGGCCTGTTTTTTTGACTTTTGTCTGTTTGAAAACTGTAAATTTGATGATGGCGATGCCCGCCATTCTGTTATTGCCGGTTCAAAACTCTTATCTTGTTCCTTTACTAATACGTTGTTGATCCACTCAAACTTTATGGGAATTGATGCCCAAAATTGTGATTTCTCCTCTTCAGATCTCTATTATTCAAACTTTTCCTCCGCTCGCCTTAAAAATGTACTTTTTACCGACTGCAATATGAAAAATGCCGATTTCCGTTTTACCGATAGGCATAATGTCTCTTTTAAATATTCAAACTTTGAGGAGGCTAACTTCTTGTAAGTTTCTATGAAAATATTTTTTAATTTTTCTCTTAACGGATTTAGTAATACCTACCTCATCGGTCCTGAAGAAGGAGGCGATGCAATCCTGGTGGATCCCGGCCATATAAATTTAGATTTAATTGAAAGAATTGAAAATAACCACTTCACTATTGCCTATGTGTTATTAACTCACCGGCATGCGTCCCATACGGCAGGATTAGGGACTCTCATTAAAATCTATAATCCTATTGTCTACGCTGGTTCACCAAGTATGTACGACTCCCCAGTTAAAGAAGTTTTTGATCGTTCTGTACTCGATTTATCGGGGATTGCAGTCGAGGCTATCCAAATCCCAGGCCACACAATTGACTCTTTTGTCTTTAGAATAGGTAACGCCCTCTTTACTGGCGATGTGCTATCGGCGGGCCGGGTTGGAAAAACTAGTGGGCCGTTAGAGAAAGCCTTACTATTAAAAGGGATTAAAAGAAGATTACTTACCTTAGATGAGCGTTTCTTAATTTTTCCTGGTCATGGAACTATCTCGACTTTAAAAATTGAAAAACTGTTTAATCGTGATCTCATCGATGCCATGGCAATCGATGATTTAGATCAATTAACCCACCCCAGTATTCTAACCTAATCCCTCATTTTACCAAGATAAGTTTTGAACCGTTGCGCTAAAGGAGCCCGAAAAACCATTCTCTTAGCTGAAACAGGATGCGATAGTGCTAAGGAAAAAGCATGGAGCATCAAGGTTGCGCCATCGGTAGATTTTTTTCGTCTGCCGTAAATCGGATCCCCAACTATAGGGCAACCTAGATGTAACATATGGACCCTAATTTGATGGGTTCTTCCTGTTATAAGACGGATGCGCACCAACGAAACATCATAATACTGACGTAACACCTCATACTCGGTGACACTTAAGCGCCCTTCATCATCTTTGCCAACACAGAATCTTTTACGGTTACGGCGATCGCGGATGAGTGTCGTCTCGATTACTCCCTGCGTAGCGGGTAATTGCCCCCAGACTAGGGCAATATAGTATTTCTCGGTGGTTCTCGCTTTAAATTGGGCACTCAAGTTAAGTTGGCTTTCACTATCTTTAGCAACCACCATAACCCCTGAGGTCTCTTTATCGAGGCGATGAACAATCCCAGGCCGCAAGGCTATCTCGGTATCTTCCTCTCCTTCACTCTCATTTTCCCCAGAAAAAAAAGAGGTGCCATAGCGATATATTAAGGCATGTACCAAGGTTCCGTCCCAGTTGTTAAAGCCCGGGTGGACTACTAACCCTTGTTGTTTGTTAATCACCAGAATATGATCATCTTCATAGAGGATATCGAGCGGAAGATCCTCACCGACAAGAGGGCCCATGACATCTTCTGTCCATATGATTGAAACAGCATCTTTTGCCTGTATCGTTTTACTTTTTTTTACTTTTTTACCGTTGATAAAAAACTGAGTTCTTTGATCTGAAGCTGCTGAGCGGGGAAAAGTGGGAACTTGCTGAGATACCCAGGTGTCAATGCGAGTGGGAGGGGTCCCATCTGCTACCATTAGCTCTATGTAATGTTCTTTTTCTCCCATTATTTCTGCATCTCCCCAATAATGTAGTCAGCTAGCGCTACGGCCAAAGATAGTGCACTGGCAATTCCAATTATAGCTAAAGTCTCCTTGTTTACATCACTAGAGAATGGAGTAGCCCCGAAAGAGAGGGCCGCAGCATAAGAGAGGCTTGTCACTCCGATTGTTATGGGAAGCGACCCAAACAAAAGAGTCTCTGCACGCCGTAATTTAAGGCTCCATTGAGGAAATTCATCTGGGCTATAGGGAGTGTAGTTGGCTATAAGTGGTTGCAGACAGAGTATAACCAATACAATAATCGCCACACTTTTCTTCAAGGATAATCCCTCCTACCAAAGATTGCCGTCCCTAAACGAACGACGGTTGAGCCCTCTTTAATTGCCCAGAGGTAATCTTGGCTCATCCCCATCGATAGAGTTTCAAAACAGAGATGGGGATACCTTACTTTACTCTCTTCAGATCGCTTACGCAATTGGGCGAATGCTTGGCGCACTTCATGCTCGTCATCACTTAAAGGTCCAATGGTCATTAAGCCTTGAATAGAGATGCCGGGTAAGTCAGCGGCAGCTTCTAACACTTCATAATAACTTTTCTCGCTCGTAAAACCTGCTTTCGATGCTTCTTTGGAGGTATTGAGCTCTAGTAAGACGGGCATAACTTTACCTATGTGAAGGGCTTGCTCACTAACTAGTCGAGCCAAACGCAATGAATCGATTGAATCTATTGAATCGACAAGAGGGACCACCTTTTTTACTTTATTGGATTGAAGATGACCAATCAAATGTAATTGATAGCCATCACGCTCCAATGGAAACTTCTTTTCAATTTCCTGAACGCGGTTTTCTCCGAAGAGTATTTGACCACAGCTAACTGCCTCGAGCACCGCTTGAAATGAATGGGTTTTTGAAACCGCCATTAGTTGAACCTTATCTTTTCGGCCACTTGCTTGTACAGCTTCTTCTATAGTTTCAAGTATGTTAGTTAGTCGTTCCTGCATCGTCATTTTTTCTTCCTTTTTTCACGTCGTTCTTTAATCATCTCCCGAATTAGTTTGAATTGCCCATCCAAGGCGGGTGAGTGCATCCCAGGAAAGGCGTCAAATAGTCTTTTTCCAGACTTTCGCAACTGTTCTTGGATCTGAGCCCTTTCCTTTTCTAGCAATTCCACAAACCGCTGATGGCTCTGTGTCACCCGATTAAGCGGGGATTCCAAGATCTCTTTTAAGCGTTGCAAGCGCCCAACCGTCTCAGTAAATAGTAATAAGTTAAAAGCACTTACTGTAGTGTCGACAGTCATGATCATAAGCATAACGAACGCCCCTACTGTACGCAAGTAATTGGGAAAAAGAGCTAACAGTTTTTCGATGAAGGGGTGGATTAGGTAGATACTCCCCACCGCTAATAAGCCAAAGAGGAGAGTATTTACTACACAAACTCTCCCTCGGATATGAAAACGATAGTGGCTGTAGTTCCAAAGGCGCGTATCGAAAATAGTTTCCAGTAAAAATCCGGCAATGTATTCCACTAGTGAAGTTATGAGCATACCCAAAATGAACACGAGTACTGGAGAACTTTTTAAAGGGGAAAGAATTACAATAACAGCCAAGCCGCCAAAGCCATAAACCGGAAGATAGGGGCCATGGAGAAACCCACGATTAACAAAGCGCTTGGCAGGAATTGAACAGTAGATAATTTCACAGAGATAGCCAATAAAACTGTAGAATAGGAAGTACCAAAAATAGGTTTCTAGTAAAATTTGTTTCATTCTGTTAAAACGTCCTGCTAAAAGCTGTATACATCATCACATTCTGATATCCGAGGAGGTCAGAACGATAATAATTGCGCAAAGGGCCTGCTTCTAGCAGCATCCCGGCTTTTTTCATCACCTTCCCCGAACCTGGATTCTCCACAGAGTGACAAGCTTCAATACGGTGAAAACCAGCTCTTTCGAGCCCAAATTCTAACACTGTTCGTAAAGCTTCCGTGGCATATCCTTGATTCCAATCAGATTTGGCGATGCAATAACCTACTTCACCACGATTGTCGTGGGCACTGAGAATTTCTATACTAATGGAGCCAATTACCCTATTATCTTCGCGTAACATGATAGCCCAGTGAAATAGAGGAGGTTTTTTGGCCTCTTCAATCCAACGTTGAATCACTTTTTTCGATTCCGAGATATCGCGATGAGCTGTAAAACGTAAATATTTTGTGACCTCGATATCTCCTGCCCAAGCAAAAAGGGCTTGTGCATCATCAAGGGTAAACGGTCTCAAAATAAGTCGTCGTGAGGTGAGGATGGGTGATGAGAGGCGTTTGATACTACTTAACGACATATAAAAAAAGCTCCTTCTCCCCCTATAATGGGTAAGGAACAATTGAGAAGTCAACCTATAAGTTAATAATAGAAGAAATTCCT
>JAQVOO010000066.1:0-5460 GCA_028702575.1 Sphaerochaetaceae bacterium | reverse complement strand
TCACACAGTTATAGTATCGAGTTATGGACCACATTTAGGGGAAGAAAGGGTCCTTGTAGGTTCTAAAGGCTCTGGAACAATATTTTTTGGATATTGCAATATGAGCTGTGTATTTTGCCAAAATTATACAATAAGTTCCTATGGTCATGGGGATCTAGTTTCCAATGAATCTTTGGCAGAGATGATGCTCTCTTTGCAAAACCAGCATGGTTGTCATAATGTAAATCTAGTGACTCCGACCCATTATGTACCTAACATACTAGAAGCTATTTACTTAGCGGCTCAAAAAGGACTAGAGCTTCCTATTGTATATAATTGTGGTGGTTATGAAAGTGTTGATACCCTAAAGATTTTAGATGGAGTCATAGATATTTACATGCCGGATTTCAAATACAATTCTTTTGAACTAGGAAAAAGATATTCAAAGGTGTTAGATTATCCTACGAGGGCAAAAGAAGCTTTATTAGAGATGGATCGACAGGTAGGTGGGCTTAAAACAGATCATAAAAACATAGCTTATAAGGGTGTATTGATTAGACACTTGATGTTACCTGGTGGGTTAAAAGATACTAAAGGCGTCTTAGAATTTATTAAAGAGGAATTATCTTCAGATGTTTTAGTAAATTTAATGGACCAATACTATCCAAGTCACAAAGCTTTCGAATATAAGGAAATAGCAAAGAGACTAGATGGTAAGGAATACAAACAAGCCTATACCTATGGGAAAAGCTTGGGATTGAGATTGATCTAATACCTATATCAAGATTCACACGAGAGTAAATATAATGTTGTCTATAAAGAACCAAAAAAATAGAGAGTAGGTAATTCCACTCTCTATCTAATTCTTTGGGGGGTGAGGGATTTGAACCCACGACAGCCTGCTTGTAAGGCAGGAGCTCTCCCACTGAGCTAACCCCCCATGTTTAGGTAACGATGAAGAACCTACCACAGAGCAGCTTTCTTTGTCAACTGCGTAGGCTGCCAAATGTAAATTTTTGTGGTATGCTTTAATGAAATTGGAGGTGGCTATGAATTTTTCTTTATTGCATCCTGCCGATCAACTCGTCATGATTATGCACCGAATCTATAGTCGTGGTATGACTACCACTAGTGGTGGAAATCTCTCTATTCGCGATGATTCTGGTGATGTTTGGATCACCCCTGCGGGCATCGATAAGGGGACTTTAACGCGGGGTGATATTATTCAGGTGAAACCCGATGGGACAACGATTGGTCCTCATAAGAGTTCTTCAGAACTGCCATTTCACTTGGCGGTTTACCGAGCTCGCCCCGATCTTCATGCCGTACTACATGCCCACCCCAACGCTTTAGTAGCTTTTTCAATCGTTAGAAAGATTCCCTCTCTATCTTTATTCCCTTCCGTTGCACGAACCTGTAAGGGAATTAAATTGGCCGATTATGATCTGCCAGGAAGTTCCCAACTTGGCGATAAGATAGCTCTTGAATTCGCAACCGGTAGCGATATTGTCCTCTTAGAAAATCACGGAGTGGTGATCGGAGGTGCAAATCTCTTCAGAGCCTTCATGACCTTCGAAACTCTTGAATCGAGTGCCCGCCTAGAAGCCCTAGCCAACCAGTTAGGGAAAGTGAGAGAACTCACTCCAGCCCAATTGGCGTTATCGGAGACACAGCACCACTTGTTAATGGATGATATAGAATTCAAGACTCGCTCTACCGAAGAGTTAGCTGCTCGCCGGGATATGGTTACCCTCATTCAACGCTCTTATACTCAAGGTTTGTTCAATGCAACCAATGGGACCTATTCGGTGAAACTCAACGATGGTTCTATTTTGATAACCCCCTATAACAGAGACCGAGCGTATGTGGAGGTAGAAGACATTGTACGGGTCAAAGATGGGATGAAGGAACGGGGCAAGACTCCTTCAAGGGCTATTAAGTTGCATGCCAAAATCTATCAAAAACACCCTAGTGTACGAGCTATTCTCGTTGCCCACCCTATTCACCTAATGGCTTTCTCTATAACTGAGGCTATTTTTGACCCACGTACTATTCCCGAAAGTTATATTCTTCTTAGAGAATTGAAAAAAATACCGTATGAAACTATCTACCAAGATATGGACGCAATTGCTGATGCAATTACAGAACGTTCTCCAGCGCTCTTAATTGAAAATGATAGTATTATTACCACTGGAGAAACCTTATTAGAAGCTTTTGACCGGCTTGAAGTGGCCGAAGCCACCGCTGCCAGTCTCTATATCTCCAAGTCGATTGGGAAAGTAGTCCATATCAAAGCAGAGCAGATTGAAGAGTTACATAAAGCTTTTGGTCTCGATTGAACTACTGTCTACGGGGGGTATTTCGATTGTCTTTGAGCACGACATCGTGGGCTCCCCCCTCGACAATGCTGGTTGAAGAAACAATAGTTAACTTGGCATTTTGTTTTAAAGTAGGAATATTGAGGGCTCCGCAGTTGCACATGGTTGAACGAACCTTTGCTAAAGAGAGCTGAACATTCTCTCGTAATGATCCGGCGTACGGAACATACGAATCGACTCCTTCTTCAAAAGAAAGCTGGTCTGATCCCCCTATATCATAGCGTTGCCAATTGCGAGCCTTGTTAGAGCCTTCGCCCCAGTACTCTTTCATATAGGAGCCGTTAACAAAGACTCGGTTAGCCGGACTTTCATTAAAGCGGGCAAAATAGCGCCCGAGCATCATAAAGTCAGCCCCCATTGCCAACGCTAGGGTTAGATGATGGTCGTAAACAATACCGCCATCACTGCAGATGGGAATATAGATGCCTGTCTCCTCATAATATAAATCGCGCTCTTTAGCGACCTCTATAATTGCTGATGCCTGCCCTCTTCCAATTCCTTTGGTTTCACGTGTAATGCAGATCGACCCACCTCCAATACCTACTTTTACAAAGTCGGCCCCGCTTTCTACAAGAAAGCGAAAGCCTTCGGCATCAACAATATTGCCGGCTCCCACCGGTATATTAGGTCCATATGTTTTCTTTATATATTGTAAAGTCTGGCGCTGCCACTCAGTGAAACCTTCCGATGAATCGATACAGAGGATATCAGCACCAGCTTCTAGTAAGGCTGGAACCCGTTCAGTATAATCGCGGGTATTAATTCCAGCTCCAACGACATATCGTTTTTCACTATCCAACAATTCTAAGGGGTGTTCCTTATGGCTCTCGTAATCTTTACGAAAGACTAAAGAACATAAATTTCCTGAATGATCAACAATTGGTAAGGCGTTTAGTTTATTGTCCCATATCATATCATTAGCTTCGGTTAAGGTCAAATCTGACGAACCATATACTAACTTGTCGAGAGGGGTCATAAAAGAGGAAATTGGCGTTTGTAGATCCATTCTATGCACCCGGTAATCACGACTAGTAACCAAGCCAACTAGTTTGCCATTCGCCTTACCGTCTTGTGTTACCGCAATGGTGGAGTGGCCAGTAGCCTCTTTCACCGCTATTAAATCAGCTAACGTTTGATCCGGTCTAATATTTGAATCGCTGGGAACAAATCCCGCTTTATGATTCTTGACTCGCCATACCATCTCTGCTTGTTGTTCGATACCTTGTGAGCAAAAGATAAAGGAGACTCCCCCCTCTTTGGCCAGTGCTATCGCCAAGCGATCATCACTGACGGCCTGCATAATGGCTGAAACCAGAGGGATATTTGCCTGTAACATAGGGGTCTCACCTTTAGAAAATTTCACTAAGGGAGTCCGTAAATCAACATGATTGGGAATGCATTCGGCAGACGAGTAGCTAGGAATAAGTAAATATTCATTAAACGTTCGCGACGGTTCTTCAATATAAGTGGCCATAGGGTAAATCCTCCGTTGCGCTATAATGAAGTACCTTGCTAAAAATATCAACTATTTAAGAGAATCTTACTTTGCTTCTAACCATGCCAGCATTTGAGCACCATCTAAATCTCTTCTCCCTGCTATTCCTAGTAATTAAAGTTTTTTAGTGTCTGTGTACGCAGTTGCTACCATACGTAGTTCATCGACTCCATGGGTGCAAGCACCTTTAATATAATAACCTCTTTTAGAACAACGCAAATTTCTTGATAAATCTTTAGTTTTGAAACTTTAGATAGTCTTTCATGCCGAGATCTACACCAGGGGTGTTATGCTCTAGACGGTACTCGAACGCGAGTGACCCTTGCATTGCAATCACAAACGGCAGATCAGTATAATTTGGACGGACCTCGTCAGAAAGGTAGAATGATTGGTTCATCTCGATGCGTGGGACCACATAAAACCTTCTACTCGAATCGAGGGGTATATAAAGCCCAAAGCCCATATATGGAAGAATATTGGTACTAAAATCAACCTGAGCGTTCGCCGCAGGAATCAAGAGGTAGGAAGCTCCGATGTGGAAGAACAGATCATCATACACATACGTCCTCAGTTCCGTCATACCCACCACCTCTGAGTAGGTAAAACCATATCCGAGTCGTTGTGTCAAACCGAGGGCAATTGTCTTTGACAGTGCTACCTTGATTCCTACTTCACCCGACGAGTAGCACGAGAAGAAGCCAATGCTCCCTGAGAGGCCCGCATGAAAAGTTGGCGCATATGCATGCAGTGTCCAGCTCAAACTTATTAAAAAACCGATCAGAGCAACCATTTTTCTCACAGTTTATTCCTTCTTTGGCCCTTGTAAAATGTGTAGCGCCAAGTCCCTTCGCATAACCATGATAGTCTACCCAAGAAAATGGAGTTGTCAACGCCGATTTTTCGATGTTGACTGAAACGAAGCAAGTACAAGAAGATCGAGGTTGCAACTGGCCCCTCGTAGCCAATTTCTTTTTAACACGTAGAACGTAGAGGTTTTTTCTAGTGGGGTTGGGTAGATAAACTTCCCCTACTCACATTTCAATTAGGGCAGGACACGCGTCAGCTTCCAATAATTTTCAAAGCGTTAACAAAACAACAACGTACCTCTCACCTTTTGTGTGAGAGGTTTTTTAACCACTGCTATTGATCATTCATCAACATAGGCAGAGAGGGATGCGGCATTGCCGTATGCATATCCATCGAGAATAGTTTCTGGCGCATAGTGTACATCATTGGGTTTCATCATCATGTTGGCATCAACGATAGTATCTTCAACCACCAGATTGGTTAGATACGCTGTGTGATACCCATCCTTGGAGAATTCGATGGTGTATACACCAGGTTCCAAAGTGGAAAGAAAAGACCGTGTGGCAGGGGTAGTTGTATTTTCAGTATTTCCAGATTCAAGAGGGTCACCATCACGATTGTTAGATCCCTCCCTCACCTTGTACAACACATCCTTAAGATAATCTGTTGGCTCACTGTTGTACTCTGTCACATAACCAGACACATAGTAGTAATTCTCATCTCCTCCTAACAGAGGAGGAAAGAGATCACATCCTGAGAGGATAAGTACCATGGTCAAAAGCATCGAAAAAATGATAGTTC
>JAQVOO010000255.1 GCA_028702575.1 Sphaerochaetaceae bacterium | reverse complement strand
CTGCAAGAACGGCTCCGGGAGCTACAGTGTTAACGCGCACAATTGGGGCTAAGGCAACACCTAGTACTCGTGTTTGTTCCTCCAAAGCCCCTTTTGCACAATAATAGGAGGGACGGCTGGCAACTGGATGACGAACTCCAGTATCGCTGATATTAACGATGCAAGCTGGTAAAGAAGATGTTAGCTTCTTCCTATACTCAAACAAATATTTAGATAGGAAAAACGGGGCTCGCACATGGAGTGATTGATCCACCTCCCACTGATGTTCATCAAGTACGTCGATACTCACTGTAGAGAAAACAGAAGCACTATTGACTAGACCATCCCATTGGCCGAAGTGTGAAATGGTACGCTGGGCGAGAGTTTGAACACCTGCTATGGTGGTAAGATCACTTTCAATGCGTACAGCTTGCCCACCCTGTTTCTTTATTAAAGCAACAGTGGCATCAGCTTGTAGGGTATCCTTATGGCAATGTACTACAACAGTAGCGCCCCTCTGGGCTAATGCAAGGGCAAGCATGCGCCCCAGTCGTTCTGAGGCTCCGGTAACTACGATAACTGCATTTTCTAATTTCATTTATTAACTATACGGGACAATCTAGCATTTGTCGATTGCGCGCGAGACAGGTATACTGTAGGGAGTGAGTTAAAAAATAACGCAAAACTAAGAGGTAGATATGGCAGAAAAAGATCAAGATTGTCAAGACAATCAGAAACTAACGAGTAAAGGTAAACCCTGTCCAGAAAATGAACCAGGAATTCACAAAGAGAGCGGAAAGTTTTCCATTTTTGGTAAACGCTTTAAGTTTTCATTTTGGTATTTCCTTTTCATCATCTTGGCAATGTTACTAATCAACTCTTTTTTCGTAAGCAAAACTAACGTAACTGCTATCGATTATAATCAATTCAAAGACATGGTTAGATCTGGTGAGATTGTCCGCGTTGAGATTCAACCAGATTCTTACATTGGCTATACAGTAAGCCGTGCCCAAATTGTCCAATCTACTCAAAGTAATGGCATACAACAAACCACCCCCACCGTACAATCTTTTTCAACCTACGCTGTGAACGATCCTACCTTTATTCCGTTGTTAGATGAGGTGGGCGTTGAATACTACGCCACAGCACCAGTAAAACCGAGTCTATTTTCAACCCTTCTTGGATACATTGTCCCGTTGGTATTTTTCTTTGTCATCTGGCGCTTTGTTTTTGCAAAAATGGGACAAGGAGGAGGCCAAGGTGTCCTCTCTTTCAACCAAAACAAAGCTAAAATTGTAGCCGAAGGTGACACAGGCATTCGCTTTAAAGACGTTGCAGGGGTAGATGAAAGCAAATTTGAACTCGAAGAAGTTGTTGACTTCCTCCAAAATCCTAAGAAATATACTGAAATTGGTGGCAAGATACCCAAAGGTGTGTTACTGGTAGGCCCTCCAGGAACAGGTAAAACCATGCTAGCCAAAGCAGTGGCAGGAGAAGCAGCTGTACCATTCTTCCGCATGAGTGGAGCTGACTTCGTTGAAATGTTTGTGGGTGTTGGTGCTGCACGAGTTCGTGATCTTTTTCGCCAAGCCCGTGAAAAATCGCCCTGTATAATTTTCATTGATGAAATTGATGCAATTGGTAGAACCCGTAGCCATGCAGGACTTGGAGGAAATGACGAACGAGAACAAACTTTGAATCAACTCTTAGTGGAGATGGATGGTTTTGACTCTCGGACGGGAGTTATTATTTTAGCAGCCACTAACCGACCTGAGGTCTTGGATCAGGCTCTTTTACGGCCAGGCCGTTTTGACCGCCAGATCTTAGTTGACAAACCTGATCTTGATGGACGTTTAGCTATTTTAAAGATTCATACTCGGGATATAAAAATGTCTGACGAGGTAGACTTACAAAAGATTGCTCAATCAGCAGCAGGTTTAGCTGGCGCCGATTTAGCCAATATTGCCAATGAAGCCGCTCTCATGGCTGTCCGAGGGGGAAGAAAGAGTGTTATCCAGGTTGATTTTGAAGAGGCCATCGAGAAATCGGTAGCAGGACTACAACGAAAAAGTCGCATCCTCAATGAAGAAGAACGCAAAAAAGTGGCCTACCATGAATCTGGTCATGCCCTTACCGCCCATATGGCTAAGGGAGCTCCTCCAGTTTCTAAGATCTCTATTATACCGCGCGGATTGGGTGCTTTAGGGTACACCTTACAGTACCCCACCGAAGATAGGTTTCTGATGAGCGAAAGTGAGCTATTAGGGAATATAGATACACTGCTTGGGGGAAGAGCCGCCGAAGAACTGGTCTTTGGTGAAATTTCAACCGGAGCTGGTAATGATATTAGTCGAGCCAGTGATTTAGTTCGTCGCATGATTACTGAATTTGGCATGAGTGAACGGTATCGGAATATCACCCTCCCCTCTACAACCAGTCAAGGTTTAGGCGGTGCACGTGAATATTCGGAAGTTGCTCAGGAATATATAGATAGTGAAACAGCAAAAATTGTTAACGACCGCTACAAAAAAGTGCTCGAAAGATTGAAACTTAATCGAGGCGTACTAGATGCGATAACAGCAGCTCTCTTAGAGAAAGAAGTTATCGATGAAGATGAGTTTCAAAGACTTGCACAAAATGTTGTTGTTGCGTAATCTATAATCTATGATTCGTAAACCAATAAAAGATGAATTTTTGCGCTCCCATT
>JAQVOO010000254.1 GCA_028702575.1 Sphaerochaetaceae bacterium | reverse complement strand
CATTGAAATAAAATCATCAGCTAACAACTCATCATAATTATTTTTGGAAATGTAAACTCCTTTTGTTTTTGATTTGCTTGACTTAAACCAACTCTTTGCAATGGTTTCAACGCCAGCAGATAAAATCGGAAGGTTTACCCCTATTGCAAGGTCGAGAGATATCCAATAATTCCAAAGAGCTTGCCTCAGATTTAACTCGTTTCGTAGAAGCAAGTATTGTGGAATGAGCTGTGCAAGCACCTTTTCGATGTATCCCCATGTGCTATAATTATCTATGTCAACTGGAAACAGCGCCGTGTCTTGGCATAATGAAACGACATTACTTCCCCATGGATTTTCTGCTACCTCTTCCACCGGATAACCTAAACCTGCAAACTTTGTGTAACCAACATTAAGCAGATGCTTACCAAGAATGAAACTGACTACTTCACTTATCGCTTCTCTTTCTTCCTCGTCGGGAATCCCACCCCATTCGTTCCTATATTCAATTCCAATGCAATTTGACCATGATGGCCCGTAGTATTTAGGAATCGACTGTATGATAAAACTTCTGTTTTCCAATTCAATAAATGCAAAATCACGTGTATGTTCTTCCGTGTGAGTGCCAGGATATAGTTTTTCTTCATTGTCAAATCTTTTCCTGATAAAGTCTTCTTTTAGCTCCCTTGATGTAGAACGGGGAAAGATAAAACTTCCCACAGGGCCATTAAGGTACCATTCAACCAAAATATCAGGCTCCGAATCATGCAAAGTCTTCTTTTCTATGCGATAAACTACTAAGTCAGCAATAAAACTCGTTTTTGGATTGGAGTCTAGGCGCGTTACATTATTAGATATGCTACCAATATAACAATGACTTAACTTGTATGATATCAAGCCATGATAATCTGAACCCTCAATCTCAATACTGGGCACAATTGTACCGGCAATGTGTTTGTCATTGCCTCCGGGTTCATACATAAACCCTTCATATCCTCCCAATATTCTGCTTTTAAGCTTATAGTTATCATCTCGCCAAATTTCAATAGCTTCGGAGCCTTTTGGGATAAGTTCGGATTCTTTTATTTTTTCAATCTCTAATTTACTTGTAAAACCTTCCCATTCCACACGTGAAAGAGAGGCATGGTTATCTTTGCTCATAAAAACCACCTCATTTTATTGCTTTAGTTAATTAACTGGATGTCATCTGTTTTATATACTCAAGGGTCTATCTGTTATCCGGTTTAGCAGAATTGCTACAAACCCTTTATTTGCAAGGTTTATGCCCCCTCCAACAAGAAGCAAAATTCTGTATGCCTTGATGATACAAAAAAGATGTCGTATCTCTCTGGTATCCCCTTGACGACAGATTATTCTAACATGCAAGAGGGACGGTCTCAGTATGACTGACCCCTCAATACTATAGGCGGTGTCCCGGTTTGCCTTTGTCTATATAGAGTGGGCTCACTCCCTCATGATTTCTAAGCCAATTTTCATATCCTTCAATCGAAGGACCCTCTATATTAATTGCGTATTCCATACCGAATAATGCGAGTGCAAAATAGCATTCTGATTGATCTGTAAGCAAAAAGTCAAATTCATTCATGACTTGATATGTAGTTTGTGTCTCTTCATCCACCCATTGCTTATTTGC
Source organism: Sphaerochaetaceae bacterium (assembly GCA_028702575.1). GTDB lineage: Bacteria > Spirochaetota > Spirochaetia > Sphaerochaetales > Sphaerochaetaceae > JAQVOO01. The sequence continues at coordinate 1,056 of JAQVOO010000254.1, read as the reverse complement.
ACCATAAATTCTTCGCATACTATAGGGCCAGTTGACAATCAAACTGCCTCGAACATGCTTTTTTAGAGGATCAAAAATGTCATCATCTATAAAACTATCAAGTAAATCTGAAGTGGATGAGAGAATACGGAGAGCAAAAGCCTCTATTGCAACTTTCCCAAGAAAACGAGATAATGTCGAACCATTTGGCAAAGGTAGGTTATCATTAAATGCTGGAAAAATTAAAGTACTCCTTTTAGATTCGATAATAGACTCAAACGCATCACCTGACGAAATATCAACATGCCCAACGAATTCATCGTTATAGTCTTTCCATAGCGTCACCTCATGTTGATTGTTTAGAATCGCAGTGACAGGGGGAACTTTTCCTTTCTTACTTTCAATACCTTCATTAAACCTCAACAACCTTATTGTACCGTCTTCTAGAAATGGTTTTTCGACTTCTCTTGAAAAATAATTGTTGCATTTATCACAAACAATACCTTTACATAAAATATGCTTTTTCCCTCCTAGGGACTCCGGAATAATGTGCTCAACACTTTTAGAATTCGAGGAATCTTGCTTGCAAAAAATACATCTCATCGTTTTATACATACACAAAAGACTGTGGAGCAAAATTTATCCCATAATCGGATAAGGTTTTGGGTATTGAGTACTCTTTAACCCTACCCAGATGATAAGCTACCGCCTTGTCTTTTCCTTCATAATATTTATCAAAGAAACCTTTACTTATGCCGGCATATTCAGACACAATATCCCAAACGTCATTAGGATGATCTTCAATCACATCAAGAACCTCTGCCTCCGCAACCACTTTCATTACGGGAAAAGTTGCATAAATAATGATTGTATCTACATCTTCCCTACAACGTACTTTTCGCAACTCGAATTTTTTTTTACCGAGAAGTATATTCTCTACATGCTCCGGATTAATCGATAATAACATTTGGGACATTAACATTCCCCTCCTGAAGTATTGCTATAAATTGTTCCTTAGTTAGGCGGGCATCAGTAGGATAGCCGTTTGGCCAGTATCCATTGTTTTTTAGCCACACC
>JAQVOO010000065.1 GCA_028702575.1 Sphaerochaetaceae bacterium | reverse complement strand
ACAAATTCAGCACGGATTAACTGGTTCCAATTAAACATGCTGTTAAATAATGACATCAACAATGGCATGAGGATAAATACAACAACTATGAGCAATCCGGGGGTAACAAACATCAGGATAGTCCCAGTTTTTCGTAAAGATTTACCATTCATACACAATTCCTAATTTACTCATTTGGTCCAATTATATACTCATGTAGCCCTTACGGGCCACATGATACATGTTACTTGCAACAGAAATTATTTCTGGAAAGGCTCGTAGTAGGTGGCAATACCACGTTGAACATTGCTAGCAACTTCTGCGGCACTCAGTTCACCGGCAAAAAATCCCTGTCCGGCCGATTGGAACAAAGCTGACCCGGTGGGTTGCTGGTACCTAAATCCGACGAGGAAGATATAAGGGGTACTTGTTTTTTGCAATTCCAGGACCTTTTGGATAAACGGAGAACTTGAAGCATCAGCACCAGGTGCCCAAGCGACATTGCCTAGATCTTTGATGAATCGATTAGCAACTTCAGTACTAGCTAGGAAGGCAAGGAATTTTGCTGCAGCTTCTTTTTTAGTACTGGCTGCGTTAAGTGACCAGTTCATGTCGGCATATACTGAAACATAGCGTGGATCTGTTGCTTTTTCACCAGGCATGGCAAAGATATCGAAATCTAAATCTGGATTTTGCGATTTGAAATAGCTAGCTTCATAAGACCCACCAAGAAAATGTCCTGCCATTTCGTTGAAAAATGCAGCCTGCATATCAGTATAAGCTACGCCAGTATACATCGGCGGCAAATAAGGTTTTAATTCTCCAAGCTTTTCAATTGCTCTAATAAAGCGAGGATCTTCAAAAGTTGTCTTGCCCGCAACGACTTCGTTGAAGAAATCATTGCCACCATAGAACGTTGCACCAACCGATCCGAGCATCGTTTCGACTATCCAGCCCTCTTTACTTCCGTTAGCGATAGGTGTGACACCTTTATTCTTAAGCACCTTGCAGTTGTTTAAAAATTCGTTCCACGTGGCTGGAACTTTGAGTCCGTAAGCATCATACATTGCCTTGTTGTAATAAACGAGTTGGGTTTGCCCAATAACAGGTACTCCCCAAATATTGCCTTTGGAATCTTTTGCACCACCAAGAGCGGCTTCGGGGAAGTTTGTAACAGCGGGATACCATTTCTCAATATTCTCCAGATACCCTGAATCACTAAAGGTCAATAGACCACCATAGGCACGGGTTTGGAAAATATCGGGACCACTTCCTCCAGAAAGGGAAGCAGCGAGTACTGTATTGTACTCAGTATTCCTAATTGCATTCTGGACTACCTTGATATCGGGATTTGCTTTCTCAAAATCGGCAATGACCGAATTGTAGAAGTCTACATCCTCAGGTCTCCATGTCCAGAACTGAATTTCTGTTTTTGCTGTTTTTTGTTCGGCACTCCCTGCGGCAAATAGGCCGACAAGAGAAATAACCAGCAACATAACAGCAACTAAAGTCATGCGCTTTTTCATAACCTTTCCTCCATTGTATTTCTTCTACCCTTTTTGGGGGTATCTCTTTCTTATTTCGGAATCAGTGTTTGTAGTAGTACGGTGATACAAATCGATTGCACGATGAAGATTTCCAGAAGAGGACTCGAGTAGTAAGATCGCTTCTTCATAGGAAATATTAAACATCGCAATCAAAATACCAGCTCGGATGTTATTATGACACTGAGCATAAGCTCGTTCGGCATCCTCCTCCGAACATTGAGCTATTTCTGCAATGAGGCGTTTAGAACGCCGTATTAATTTTTTATTGGTAGGTCGTAGATCAACCATATAATTGTTGTAGACCTTTCCAATACGGATCATAGAAGCTGTGGTAATCATATTAAGCACTAATTTCTGGGCTGTGCCAGCTTTCATTCTAGTACTACCTGTGACGATTTCTGGGCCAACTGATAAATAAATCTTATGACGGGCATATGCAAAAACCCGGGAATCTTCATTGCAACTAATAGCTCCAACCGAGGAACCTAGTTCGCTGGCATACTGCATTGCGTCCATCACAAAAGCAGCTTCTCCCGAGGCAGTTATTCCAACAAGAACATCTTTGCCACTAAAACCAATCTTTTTAAGAGCCTCGATTCCTGCGTTCCCGTCATCCTCTGCTGCTTCAACGCTACGGGTAAGAGCTCTCTCTCCTCCAGCAATGATACCTTGGACCATCGAAGGGCTGACCCCATATGTGGGAGGACATTCAGAGGCATCAAGCACTCCTAGCCTGCCACTGGTTCCAGCTCCTATATAAATGAGCCGCCCGCCTGCATTGAAGGCTAATACAACGTCGTCGATCAGTGCTGCAACGTCTTTAAGCGATTTCTCGACCGCAAATGGAATTTTCTTATCTTCGTCGTTAATAATCTTACAGATTTCGAGCGAACTCTTGGTGTCTATTTTGTAGGAGGCTCTATTTGCTTGTTCAGTAGTTGATAAAGTTTTCATCATGTTCATTATAGGGAGAGATTAGTGACCCGTAAATAGAAATTTTTGCAAAAAATTTTACTGTTGTTGAAAATTATTTTAGAGTTTATACTAGAACCATGAATAATATCATTGTCTATATTCAACAGTATGCTCAGAGCATGACTACTGTAGAAAAACGAATTGCATCGGTGATACTGGACGACCCACAAGAAGCCATTGAAATGAAAATAGTTGATGTTGCCAAAAGATCTGCAACTAGTGCAGGTTCTGTAACTAGGTTTTGCCAACGTCTAGGACTCTCTGGATATGCCGAATTTAAGCTAGAATTAGCGAAAGACGTTTTTCTCTCTAAAAACCAAGGCTTGAACGTAAACCTACAATCGAACCCATTTATTGATATCAGAGAGAGTTTAGAAGTTTCTGAAGTCATACAAAATGTCATGACTACTGTTGGACGTAGTTTAGATTTGCTAAACCGCCTAACAAATCCTGAACACATAGAACTCGCCGTACAGAAAATTAAAAATGCAAAAAAAGTTTTTATTGCGGGCATAGGTGCTTCGGGTCTTGTTGCTCTGGATTTATATCAAAAATTGTTGCGTCTTGGAATTTCAGCGACCTATAATGTTGAAATACACCTCCAAGTCGTAACAGCTTGCACACTTTCTAAAGGAGATTTGGCCTATATCATCAGTTATTCGGGTGAAACTCCTGAAATTATTTCGATCGCCAAAGAAGCGAAAAAACAAGGAGCCTCAATTATTGGGGTTTCGCGTGTAGGAAATACATCGCTATTAAAACTAGCTGATTTGGCTTTATATGTTCCAGACACTGAAAATATCTGTCGTAATGGTGCTTTCATCTCCCGTTTGAACCAGATGATGATTAATGACATGATATTTTATGCATTATTGTCCCAGTACTACGAGCAATACCAGCAAACAATTGATAAAACTTGGCAAGGAGTATCGGCGATAGCTCCCAAAGTGAGCGCACGGGCAAACAATAAAGGATGAAGATTTTTGCTTGATCCTTTGAATTTACCTTAGCAGGTCGCATGCTAGGTGTCAGCCTTGGCTTTACTTTGGGAGGGGCTAATTTCTAGTTGGAAAAATCTTCTTGTCAAATTGAATTATTTTCTCGGGCCATACTCAACATAGCTAACCAGTAGTTACGTTCAATTTTCTCTGATGCTGTATCGGCTCTTTTTTGTAATGTTCTTTCATCAAGAAGCCAATCTGAACGAAGTTGTCCTAGTTGTAGAAAGTAGCGCATTGTGGCAACAACTGCTTCTTCCAGATCTCTTTTAGTAAGCTTTCTTACAACTTGAGCTGCTACATGATCGTAAGCTTCATGCCCAAAACTCCTTTCAGACTCATAATATTTTACCGTAAACTCCTCCATCTCGGTTATAGTCTCCGGCAATAATGCACTCTCTTCTAATGAACCCAAGATATAGAAATAGTAGAGATTAGAGCGGGCTTTGCTTTTGGAGCTACGCAAGATTCTTCCCAAACGCTGGATGCGCTGCCGTTCGGTTGAAGTGCTCGATAATACTATTCCTACGTCTGCAGAGGGTATATTAAATCCCTCATCCAGAGCCTTGCAACAAACCAGAATACGCACTTCATGGTCTCTAAACTGGGCAATAGCCCGTTTTTTTGATACGACGCCCATTTCACTATGATACCGAGCTACTTGGTTCGGATAACTTTTCGCTAATTGTTCAAACAGAATATTACACTGGGTAATGCGTTCACCAAAAATAATGATCCTCGCTCTAGAATCCAACCTGGCAATAAGCTCTAGGGCACACTCAATACGCACAGAAGCTTCATATACTATCGCTCGACGTTTAAACATTAAACCTAGTAACCCAATGGCCCATGTTGAAGCAGCCAGATCAGAACTATTGGCTAATCGTTTTAAAATTACAAAAAAATCCTGGCTTTGCTCCTGGAGATTTCTTCTGGTGTACTTTTTAGCTACTGCTAGCGATTTAGCAATGGCATGGGTGAGTTCAGCATATTCCACCATCTCTTCCGCGGATAAACGTAGACCAATGTTATAGAGTACACAATTATTAATGACTTTGTGTTGAATTGCTTCGGAAAACCCATAAGTGTAAATAAGTGGACCAAGGGCTGGAACTAAGATTTCAGAAAATCCTTCCGTGTGCGGTGTAGCGGAGAGCCCCAATGAAAAGTAGTTTTGTAAATTTTCTGGTGATAATTTAGGAATAAACTCAAAAATCCTCCTGTTTTCAGTACTAGCATAGTGGTGGCACTCATCACCAATCAGCAACACACGATACCCTTCTTCAAAATCGGCCAGGATATGGCGGGCTAAAGCAAACCGCGCTGAATTTATGACATAGATCATGTAAGGACGATTGGGAGAGTCTTTATGAGCACCATAATAATACCCAATTTGGTCTCTTTTGATGTTAGAATCACCATATAAATCCAGGATAAAAGAGGCCCATTGAGCCACCATAAATATCTTAGGTACCACAATTTTAATTTTTAGTGGTGAGTTATGCTTGAGCTGTAATTCTTGAGCAGCAGCGAGGGCCATGTGGGTCTTCCCTGCACCTGTTACGACTTTGACAACCCCACGACCTTGGTTGGCAATCCACGCTTTAATGCACTCTTTTTGCCAAGGGTAAAGGGACATCTTCATCTTCACATGGCTCCTTTATTATTGTAGTTCTTTACAGGAAGCTTGGGATTGTATTAGCACACAATATATATTATCATCAAGTTAAAATTTTTACAGCACCTGCAAACCTTTGCGAAACGAGGATAGTACCATGGATTATGAAATTTTGCTCCAAGAGTATCAGATACTAGAAAAAGCACTTAAAGATAAAAATTCACAGTTAGTAAGACTCCAAAAAGCCTTGGCAAAAGAGATGATCCAAGGCGATCTTACTGGCTTTACAAAAGATATTCAGATAATCCAGGATGTCAACGCTGAAATTACTCAGATAATTATTGAGATGCAACACCTTATAGCTAGTTTCGATGCTACGGCTTACTTTGAAAATGGCTCATTTGCACAACAAATGCTCCAAATCTGCGAAGAACAAGGTGTCGATATCGTAGGTGACTTTCCTCTCTATGAAATATTTCCCTACAAAGTCCGCATTGATGTTGAAAATCAAGACATCTATATCGACCGTAAAAAAGTTTCCTGTGTTAGACCGCAAAGTTTTGTTGAACGGGTAATAAAAAGTAAAGAGAAGCTCATGAAAGCTTCTTTCAATGCCGGGCGGTTCGCTGAGGAACTGGCAAGTGCCTACGACTTAGCACTTATTAAGTCAAAAAAGAAGGCGGATACCGACCTATATTTACAAACAATCTACAAATTCCTCGTCCCAATGAGTCGCTTTCGTAAAGATTATGACCAACAGAGTTTTGCGTTTGACTTAGCCCGATTATACTTAGCCGATGAAATTACCCTCAAGGATGGAAGAAAATTCCAGTTCGGCCCTAGCCGGAATAATAAAAAGGCGATTAGAATTCTAGACAGTTTAGGACAAGAAAGATATTTAGCCACTATCCGATTCTTTAACTGAGGATAACGATGTTAGAAGTGAGAAAACAGTACCAGTATAATGACAAAGATCATTCTACTATTGTTCGCCTTACCCAAGGGAAGGCTCCACAAAGCGAACATATACTGAACGAACTATCGGTTGGTATAGATTTTATCACTGACTTTTGGGAAACTACATATCTTCAGGAATTTATCCCAGCTGGTGGAAGCAAGATAAAATTCATTACTGGTCAAAAAGGTAGTGGAAAAACCCACACCCTCAATCTACTCACTGCTAAAACGAGAAAATTAGACTACATAACTGTAGCATTTTCGGCTTATGATATTTGGCTCCATGATTTTAGAGAAGTCTACCTCGAAATCCTACGCCAAACCGATTTACCAAAACTCTTAGAAAAGTGTAGTCATGCCATCATTGAAGCCATGGGATTTAATCATCAAGAAATTCCACGGGGCCTGACCTTTGTCGATTTTTTAGGTCAACAAGGATTAGCCGATGGGTTAACCCGCCGGGAAATCCGCTTACAACTGAAACAGATGTTTCTCGACAACCCTCTTCTCGATAATAACTTTGCCTTAACCTGCAGCCTTCTTTGTGGCGGAATCTTAGGGCACCCCTTTTTAGAGCCCCAAAGTCGCCAATTACTGCTGGGTTGGCTTAATGGCGACAAAACCATAAAAGTTTCAACATTACGCCCTTTAGGATTAGCCCCTAATCGCATCACGAAATATAATGCTCGCCATATGCTACGCTCCTTAGCCGAAATTGTACGCCTGAGTGGACATGCTGGGCTATTTGTCTCTATCGACGACCTTGAAATATTGGTCGATAAATCGAGTCTGAATAGTATTCATTACACAAAGATGAAAAGAGACGATACCTATGAAAGTATCCGACAACTCATTGACGACATTGATAGTTTTCATAACATCATGTTTGTGTTTTCTTTTGATCGTCTCCTTTTGGATGATGAAAACAAAGGCCTTAAATCATACCAAGCTCTTTGGATGCGCATTCAAAATGAAATTGTCAGCAGTAAAATAAATAGGTTTAGTGATATCATCGATTTGGATGCAGTTGCTTTGCAGCTGTATACACCAGAGATGATCCTCGAGATGTCTCGTAAGCTTGCTAACGTCGTGAATGCCATAGATGTGAAGGCAATGACTATTGATGAATCTAAGGCTCTTGAGATTATTACCTTGGCACGGATGGGTGGAATTTCAATCCCACGGCTTGTAAATCAGGCTACCTTACAAACGCTGGAAGGAGTGACACCATAATGTTTGACTATGAAGCAAGACACATTATCGAAGCTTTGCGGTCTGGTATCCCTTCACGTGCTGTAGGTCAATATTTCTCTGAAGCCCGGCCGCACATTATGCAAGAGATTACCCAAGACCTGGCTGAAGTTTGCACTGAAGGGATCGCTAAAGGGAAAATTATCAGCGGGAAATATGGTGAAGGCAAGACGCATCTATTAAACACAGTGTTTAACCTAGCCCATAGTAATAACATGGTGGTCTCTTATATTCCACTCAGCAAAGAGACCCCTTTTGATAAACTCTATGTTATCTACCAGAAGGTAATGAACAGTACTTATCTTCCCAAACGGCTCCAACCAGGCTTTATGCAGGAGTTTGATAAACTTACTCCTAACAGTCCCTTAACCAATGAATTATTGCTTTTAACGGGTAAACAACTCGAAACTGATCGATTATATTATGTTCTCCGTTCTTTTATAAATACAGACGACCAAGATGAACGATTTTTATTACAGACCGACTTAGAAGGCGATTTTGTCCCAAATCAGCAGGTCAAGAAAATGTATAAAAGGATCTTTGGAGAAAAGGTGACCTTCACCAAGAACTTCACTAAATATGCTCACTATATGGACTATTTTTCCTTCTTAAGTCACCTTTTTGTCTTATTGGGATATAACGGGTGGGTCCTGCTCTTTGATGAAACCGAACTTATGGGCCGATTGGGTAAAAAAACTAGGATGAAAGCCTATAATCATATGGCCAAATTTTTATTCCCCCCCAAAACATTACGGGCAACCTATAGCATGTTTGCCATTAGTGCCTCTTACAATGAAGATGTAATTGAAGGAAAGCATGAGTTTGAGAACCTCAAAGAGCTCTATTCAGAAGAAGATGGCAAATCTATTCACAAAGTTTTAGAAGGGATCGCTCAAGCTCCCCAACTGGCCCCACTGACTAATAATGAAATTCATGAAGTCCTCTTAAAATTACTCCATTTTCACGGTCGCGCCTATGACTGGAAGCCACAGGTCGATGTGAAAACTATCCAGAAAACAACCGATAGTGGTGGGTATCTTCTGCGAACAAAGATACGCAGCGCAATTGAATATCTAGATCAACTCTATCAGTATGGGCAAGTCGGAAAGAACATTATCAACCCGCTGCAACAAGAGAGCTTTGAAGAAGAGATGCCCTCCTTAGAAGGTGTACTAGAAGATTGAAGAGAGCATCCTAGTGAGTGCTCTCTTCGTTGTTATTGGTAATGAACAACTACTCTACACCATTTTGGCATCTAGTGTACGAATCGTCTCTATCATAATAGAACGCATACGGGCAACATCGACTTTGACACCGACTTGCACATTAGGCTTGCGATCGGTTATGCGGTAGACATCAGTTACAGTTTGTCCTAACGTAAATTCACCGCGGGTTTCAATCACCACATTTAAAAACTCGGTCTCGACAACATCAGGCCAAATGGCAGTAGCGACTGCTAAGGCATCGTGAACTGGAGCTCCGTTAATACCAAAATTTCGTTTATTCATGTCTGCAAAAAACTTAAGTAAGGGACCTACATAAGAAGAAATAGGACCTTTCATTTGGGTAATAAGCTCAATATCCTCATACGTTAACAACGTTTTATTCGTTACATCCAACCCTACTTGCGTTATAGGAAGACCCGATTCAAATACTATCCGAGCAGCTTCAGGATCGACTAAAATATTAAATTCAGCTCCCGGGGTGACGTTGGAATCTCGGATGCCACCACCTATAAGGACAATTCTCTCTATTTTATCAACAACCTCAGGTGCCGAAATAAGTAAGGTAGCAATATTTGTAAGGGGTCCGGTTGGTACCAAGATCACCTTTTCAGTTGCTTCTTTGAGCACGTTAACCATGAAATCTCTTGCTGATAGCGTTAGTCCTGGACTTTTAGGCTCAGGTAGCTCGACCCCTTCTAACCCCGACTCACCATGAATGAAAGCAGCTGTCATGAGGGGTCGAACCAGAGGCACCATTGCTCCTTTGGCGATGGGGATATCTTCGCGCCCAATCATGGTTAAAACCTGACGGGCATTGAAAAAGGTTTTATCGCCTGTCTGATTACCCGCAACAGTGGTAATGCCAAGCACCTCAACATCATCTGCTGCACAAGCTACCATGATCGCCATCATATCGTCGTGGCCCGGGTCACAATCAATTAATAGTTTTTTCATTTCAACTCCTCAAGTTTTATAAAGTATCGCGTTTTTTTCGCATAGAAAAGAAAGTTAAGGCCAACACAGTCATCACATACGGAATACTTTGGATAATTTCAGATGGTATATTCAACGATGAGATGTAAATTGAAACTGCGTTTACAAATCCAAACAACAGCGAAGAGAGGAAGATCCCTAATGGGGTAAGATTACCCAAGGTAGAAGCTGCTATGGCAATAAAGCCTCGCCCAGCAGTCATATCACGCGAGAACCAGGAAACATACCCCATCGAAAGATACATCCCCCCCAGGGCACCAAACATACCAGAGAGCATGAGTGCATATAAGCGAATCTTATTAACATTAATTCCCACTGATTCTGCCGCATGGGGGTTTTGCCCTACTGCACGTATGCGCAATCCTAACGGTGTTTTTTTTACCAAAATCCAATAGAAAAATATGGCAACAACAGAGAGATAGGTTAACAGATTGTGGCCACTAAATATTTCACCAATTACGGGGATTGCATGTAATAAGGGGATTTTGAATTCAGGAAAGATCAGACTTTGAAGTGAATTAGAACTCCCTTTATCGCCAGTAAGTAAAAAGAGAAGAAATATGGTAATTCCCGAAGCAAACATATTCAAAGCTATAGCAGACAAAATAATATCGGCTTTAAGGCGCAGATGGAAAAACCCGAGCAAAGCTCCAACTAACACCCCAGCTGCAATCCCGGCTATAAACGCTAACCAAAGGCTTCCAGTATAAGCACTGACCACCACACCGGTAAAAGCGGCAATTAACATAATACCTTCAAGGGCAATATTGGCTGCCCCCGAAAGCTCAGAGATAGCTACCCCTAAAGCTGGAAGAAGTAAAGGAGTCGTTACTCGGATTACTGAATACCCAAACTGCGGAGTAAGAATATTGCCAAAAAATTGATTCACAGAGTACCTCCTGTAGAGATTTTCCGGTTCAAAGCTGCTTTCCAGTTACCAAGAAATGCCTCTGCAGTAATCAACAAGATAATAATTGACTGAATAACCGAAATCATCTCACTGGGGATATCAGACATAAGGTTTAACACCTGCCCACCAATCTTGAGATACGAAAGAAAGAATGAAGCTGCTATGATCAATAATGGGTGGTTACGGCCAATAATTGCTACAATCACTCCATCCCACCCATACCCTGGTAGGGACTGCCAATTAAAGCGGTGATGAATACCCATCACCTCCATGACGCCACCCATCCCGGCAATCAATCCGGAAATCACTTGTGATAACAACACAATTTTAAAAATATTGATCCCGGCATATTTAGCAAATTTTACATTCTGTCCGCTCATTCTTAATTCATAACCAAACTTCGTCTTAAAAATAACGATATAGGCCAGGATGGCCACAACGACAGCAATAATGATGCCAATATGAAAAC
>JAQVOO010000253.1 GCA_028702575.1 Sphaerochaetaceae bacterium | reverse complement strand
TCGGTAGTGTGGTTTTTGCACAAGGCCAAGCAGACAAGGGAAAAAAGTTATTAAAAGTTGGAATGGTTACCGATGCTGGAACCATTGATGACAAGTCCTTTAACCAAGGTACTTGGGAAGGTATCTTAAAGGCTCAAGCTGAAGGATTGGTTGAAGCTAAGTATCTTAAACCTTCAGGGACCACAGAGGCTGATTATTTGAAAGAAATTGGCAACCTCTACGATGCTGGCTACAAGTTTATTATTACCCCTGGATTTAAGTTTGAAACTACCATTTTTGAAGCGCAGGATAAGTATCCTGATGCTAAGTTCGTCATTCTCGATGGCGAGCCTCACTCAGCTGATTATTCTGAATTCCGCATTGAACCCAATGTTGTTGGTGTCTATTGGGCTGAGCATGAGTCAGGTTTCCTCGCTGGAATAGCTGCTGCATTGCAAATGAAGAAAGGTAGTTTTGGATTTATCGGCGGTATGGAAGTTCCTGCAGTTCAGAAGTTTAACTGGGGTTGGCAGCAGGGACTCAAGTATGCCAATGCAAACTTGGGAACAAACATTACGATGAATTCACAAAACTTCCTCTACCAAGGTACTTTCGATAACATCGCTGCTGGTCAACAACTTGCTGCAACGATGTATGACCGGGGTGTAAATGTAATTTTTGCTGCGGCTGGAGGTGTTGGCGTTGGTGCAATTAACGAAGCCAAAAACCGAGTTACAGCAGGTAAGGATGTCTGGATTGTTGGTGTCGATGTTGACCAATATCCTGAAGGAGTTCTTCCAAGTGGTAAATCTATTATCTTAACCAGTGCTATGAAGTATCTTGATCGTGCTTCTTACGACATGATTGTGCATGAATTAGCGGGAACTTTTCCAGGAGGAGAGATCCTCCATCTTGATGCTACTAATGATGGCATTGGTATTCCTTTAGAGAACCCGAATCTTTCTGCCGATGTTGAGGCAAAAGTGAAGGAAATGTATGGTAAGCTCAAGAGTGGAGAAATAGTTGTTGCTGATTCTCCAGATGGTGGTTTGTTCAAGTAAGTAGGGCGTATCTTATATAACGACTACACAAGGGCCGCCTGAGGGCGGCTCTTCATAAAACTAGGTAGCATTAATGTACGGAAACTCCGTGCCCTCAAGGAGGCGGATGCCCAATGAGTCATGTTATAGAAATGTTGAATATTCGTAAAGAATTTCCTGGTATCGTTGCAAACGATGATATTACTTTACAGGTTGAAAAAGGTGAAATTCATGCCATCCTTGGGGAAAATGGAGCTGGCAAATCGACTTTGATGAGTATCTTATTTGGGCTCTACCATCCCGATCGAGGAATTATCAAAGTACGGGGCAAAGAGGTGTGTATCTCCTCGCCTAACGATGCCTCTGATTTAGGTATAGGTATGGTCCATCAACACTTTCAGTTGGTCCAAAATTTTTCCGTTACAGAAAATATTATCCTAGGTAAAGAGGGCGGGTTCGTCCTTAACCGCAAAGAAGCTGGTAAGAAAATTAAAGCTTTATCAGAGCAGTACGGATTGAGTATTAATCCTAGTGCACTCATTGAAGATATCACAGTTGGGATGCAACAACGGGTCGAGATCCTCAAAATGCTCTACCGTGATGCAGAAATCCTTATCTTTGATGAACCCACTTCGGTCCTCACCCCTCAAGAAATAGATGAACTCATGCAGATTATGAAGAACATGATTAAAGAGGGAAAGTCAATTATTCTTATTACCCACAAATTAAATGAAATAAAATCTGTTGCCGACCGATGTACCATTATTAGAAAAGGGAAGCTGGTCGCTGTAGTAGATGTGGCTTCCACCTCTCAAGCTAAGATGGCCGCAATGATGGTTGGGCGACCAGTAAGCTTCACAGTTGCCAAGGAAGAAATGCAAACTGGCGCCCCTATATTAGAAGTTAAAAACCTCAATGTGCAAAATGTGAAAAAATTGCCAGCAGTCAAGGATTTTTCTTTACAAGTCCACTCGGGGGAGATCGTGGGAATTGCCGGAGTTGACGGAAACGGACAGTCCGAGTTAGTTGAGGCTATTACAGGGTTACGGGCGATAGTCTCTGGTTCTGTTTGGATTAATGGAAAAGAGATTACCCACTCTTCAATCAGAGAGCGCAATGAAGCTGGTTTAGGCCATATTCCTGAGGATCGGCAAAAACGTGGATTAGTTATGAATTCGTCACTTAGTACCAATATGGTTATTAAAGAGTATTATAGAAAACCTTTTAGCCATCGTGGAGTATTGAATCAGAGTGTGATTGATGGACATGCCCAAGATATCTGTGATGCTTTTGATGTTCGCTCGGGAGAGGGGATTTACTCGCATGCTGGTAAACTTTCAGGAGGAAACCAGCAAAAAGCCATCGTAGGCCGTGAAATGGCTTTAGGGCCAGACATAATAATTGCAGTTCAACCAACGCGAGGCTTGGATGTAGGGGCGATAGAGTATATTCATAAACGGTTAGTTGAACATCGTGATAAAGGCAAGGCTGTGTTACTGGTCTCTTTTGAACTGGATGAAGTTTTTAATCTTTCTGATCGGATCGCGGTCATGAACAGTGGTGAGTTGATCGATATCGTTCAAACAAGCGCAACTAATGAAGAAGAGGTCGGTCTTATGATGGCTGGAGTGAAGATCAAGGAGGCTGCCTTATGAAAGTGCGCATAAAGAGCAATGCTTTTCTTATCGCAGTCTCTG
>JAQVOO010000064.1:2607-10950 GCA_028702575.1 Sphaerochaetaceae bacterium | reverse complement strand
TACTAGGATTGAGTTTTTGTTAGAATAAATTGTTCTCTTTTTGGGTTGATTCACGAACCACCAAAGAGGGTTTTAGGCGAACTTGGAATGGATCGATACACTCCTCATTTGTTAGTTTATCGATGTAATCAACTGCTTTTTCGCATAACTGCTGATAGGGTTGAGCAATAGTAGTAATTGTGGGGTAATACATAGCTGCAAATTGGACATCGTCCATTCCCATGACAGCTACATCATGTGGCACCTTTATTCCATTCCTCATGAGTGTGGCTATCGCTCCAGCCGCAATAAGATCATTTTGCCCCCACAGTCCATCAAACTTGAGTCCTTTTGTTAAAAATTCCTTTACACCAGCGACCCCGTTTTCAAAACTAAACTCCCCTTCATGTACTAAAGCTGGGTCACATTCAAGACCACTCTTCTCAATAGTATCGCGAAATCCCTGATACCGCTCGCGGCTTAATCCAATCTTAAAACTTCCTGTGATAGTCGCAATACGTGTGCACCCACATGCAAGTAAATGTTTTGCAGCTAAGACGCCAGCGTGGTAGTTATCTAATATAACGTTAGGAATTTTTTCGTTGTGGAATGCCCGGTCAATGACCACCATGGGAGTGTTCGATGAACGTGACATACTCGTCACGTGACTTTCATCAGAAACACGGGAGAAAATTATTCCATTAATCCTTTGCCGTAACAGCATATCGATAGCCTGAGCTTCCCGTCTATAATCATTTTCGGTATTACAGATCAAAAGATTTAGCCCGCGCTTGGAAGCACTCTTTTCAATATACTTGATAACCAAGTTGAAGGAAGGATGTGCAATTTCAGGAACCAATAATCCAATGTTCTTGGTTACCTGTAAGCGCAGGCTTTGGGCAAGGAGATTAGGACGATAATTCACTTCCGCTATAGCAGCTTCAACTCGTTTACGCGTCGCAACGCTCACATGCATAGTACCATTAATAACGCGAGAAACTGTTGAGGGGGAGACACCAGCTAATGCTGCCACATCTTTTAATGAAGTCATTCCGTATCTCCCCATAGTTTTTTTGTCATAGCTTTAAATCTGGGTTACCTGCGCCAAAGTGCTTCAGAATAACGATAGGATCAGACTTGGAAGGATTGACAATCCTTACGCCCGCCTTAGCAGCCTCTTCGCTGACAAAGAATTCATCATAGGTAAGTTGCCCAAATCGAATCAAAGCAGGGGTCTCTATGTCCCAAGGACCAAAAGTACCATGGCCTTGTACCACATACATCCCGTAAGCTGCTGCATCAGTAATAGTTACTGAAGCGCCAGGTAACACCGTGAGTTCTTTAGCACTAAATGCCGCTGATTTATAGACAATCCACTTTTCTTCATAGCCTAATTCAGCCATCTCAGCTACTGGTCGCACAGGTTTTGGGAGCATAAAGTGCTTTTCAGCAAACAATGGATCGGTATTCTTCTCCCAATCGATCACATCGAGTAAGTAATCAAAATCGCCAACTTTATCTTTGGGAGTGTTTTTCCAAAGAAGCTCCTCTTCAATAATTGCATCATTAACCAATGATTGGTACATGGCAAATACATCGGAGGCCATTTGTGGTTCATACGTGCAAAGGCTACCTGGAGCGTGTAATATCCCAGGAGGGACGTCCCAGCCAGTACCGGGGGTTAACCGATAAGCGGCTGATAAATCAGTTATCTTGTTATCACCTTTAGTAAAATTCATTAAGGCTTCTTTCACCTGTTCACGAGTTACTCCTGGTTGGAGACCAAAAAAGGTATAAGGAAAATCTCCACCATGATTGTTCAACTGAGGGGGAAAGTAATAGGCTTCAGGCTTGCCCATTTCACCTACATTGGCAGCATGTTCATCGCGGTGATGAATATGGTGTGGAAGGGGCCCTTTGTTATCAAAGAACTTTGAAAACATGGGCCATTTCCCATATGTATCCCAAAGTCGTTTCCCAATCAACGCTCCCTTGAGTTCCGCTACAGCATCACGCAACAAAAATTGCTTTGTTTCACCGCCATCTTCAAAAACACAAAAACTAAGCCCTTCAAACTCACCTGTAAGAGGTCCGTTATCGGCTGGGGTGGTTGAACTAAACCAACGCTCATCTATGCCTCCCCTGTTTCCGCCTAGTGCATAATAGTCATCTGGATGAAGTTTAATTCTCCGTCCTGGGACACAAAATGAACGCGGTACCCAGTTGGGTGCCAAACGAAAAATTCCCTTACCTTGTTCAAAGGCTGCTTGGATAACACTTTTTTTCATCTTCTTCCTCTCTTATGTATTAATTCGTTTCATCACGTAGGCGATCAAGAATTACCGCTCCAATAATCAAAGCTCCTTTTACCACCTGCTGGAAATAGGGTGATATACCTAAAAGGTTCATCCCATTATTGATTACACCAATGAGTAGGGCCCCAATCAAAGTACCTATGATACTCCCCCTACCCCCTGATAAACTAGTTCCTCCAATTACGACTGCAGCAATAACGTCAAGCTCGTAGCCTTGACCAGCAATAGCTTCAGCTGAATTCAACCGGCTAGTAAGAATGAGAGCACTTAGCCCAGAAGCAATTCCAACAATCACATACACCATGGTTTTATAGAATTTTACGCTGATTCCAGATAGTTTTACGGTCTCTTCGTTCCCCCCAATAGCATAGGTATAACGACCTAGGCGGGTGTGGTTAAGAATGAACCAAGCAATAGCGACCGTCACAACAAATATGATTACGGGAATTGGGATTCCCACAATATAACCACCACCTAACTGTCTAAACTCGCTACTAAAGCCACTAATGGGGTAACCATTACTGTATATTAAGGTTAAACCGCGGGCTATGGTCACCATCCCCAACGTTACTACAAAGGGGGCAATCTTACCAAAGGTAATCAGCAGGCCATTGAGTAGACCAATCCCTCCACCAACTAAAATTGCTACAGCAGATGCTACAAATATTCCCGTCTCATTATTTTTCATCAAACCGGCGCAAATCATACCGGCAAGTCCTAAAATTGACCCAACAGAAAGGTCAATCCCTCCTGTGAGAATAACAAAGGTCATCCCCACTGCAATAATCCCATATATGGAGGTTTGCCTTATAATATTCATAATATTATTCATTGTAAAAAAATAGGGGGAAAGGAATGATAATCCGATACAAATGAGAAAAAACACAATTAGAATACCATTGTTCTTCAATACCTGTTTATAATCGATTTTTCTGCCCATAGTTTTAACCTTGCTCCTTTGTGACATGGTGATCAAGCTCCCTGTTGCTCATGTAAGCCAAGTGAATATTCCATGACTTCTTCTTCATGTAATTCACCTTTCTTGAATTTCTTAACAATTTTCCCTTCAAAAACAATTGCAATCTGATCACTGATATTCATTACCTCAGGCAATTCTGATGAAATCATGATGACCGCTGCTCCCCGTTTGGCAAGATTTTGCATCAAACGATAAATCTCTACTTTGGCACCGACATCGATACCTCGCGTGGGTTCATCAAAAATATAGACATCGCAATGGCGAATAAACCATTTCGCAAGTACTACTTTTTGCTGATTCCCTCCCGATAAGTAGCGTACCAATTGTCGAATTGAAGGTGTCTTTATGCTCATTCCATCAATCATGGTATTTACTTCATGGGTGATTTTCTTTCTATGCAATACACCAAATGTTGAATAGAGATCTAAAACACTTAAGGCTGCGTTATCAAAAACGCTCATTCCTAATACTAAGCCTTGTTGTTTCCGCTCCTCAGGTATTAGACCGATTCCTAGACCGACTGCTTCCCGGCAACTTTTAATATTAGCTGGCTTGCCGTTAATTAATACTTCACCTGAATCCTTTTTTAGATATCCATAAATGGTCTGCATAATTTCAGTTCTACCAGCTCCAACCAACCCCACAAAACCGAGAATTTCACCGGCACGAGCGGTAAATGAGACTTGGTCACAAACCCCTTTCTTGGTTAGATTTTTTACTTCAAGTATGACATTGCCAGGAACAGAATCATATTGTGGATATTGTTCATCAAGGACACGTCCAACCATATATTTAATCATCGCATCATTGGAAAGTTCTCCGCGCGCCTTGGTAATTACTCGCTCTCCATCACGTAAAATGGTAACTCGGTCGGCAAGATGATGAACTTCATTTAAACGGTGTGAAATATAGATTATCGAGACACCCTCTTTTTTTAACCTAGCTATAATTTCAAACAACCGATTAACTTCATTGCCTGCTAGAGCCGCTGTTGGTTCATCCATTACTAAAATTTCGGCTTGTAATGAGAGCGCTTTGGCAATTTCAATAATTTGCTGGTAAGCTGCACCAAGGGCTATGACTTTCTGTTTTGGATGGATATCTAGTTTAAAAGGAGCAAGAACTTCTTCCGTCATGGCATGCATTCGCGGCCAATCTATGGTCCCAAGAGCAGTCCGAGGTTCTCGTCCTAGGAAAATATTTTCAGCCACTGAAAGGTAGGGAATCAGGTTTAATTCTTGGTAGATAACACCAATTCCCTGCTGAATCATCTCTCGAAGTCCGATGGTGACGATTTGTTTGCCCTTGAGAAAAATAGTACCTTCATCTGCTTTATATAAACCAGAAAGAACCTTCATCAAGGTTGATTTACCGGCTCCATTTTCACCTACCAGTGCATGTAGCTCTCCTTTTATCAGATTGAAATCGACATTAGACAAAGCTCTTACACCGGGAAATGATTTGGATATTCCCGACATTTTTAGTAAATATTCCATAGTAATCTCCTCGGGAGAAAGTGCCATGGAGCAGAATATTCCACTCCATGGCAATACAGTAATTGTTATTCAGTTACAGGTAGTGGATTGATGTAGACTACGGCATTTGATGGTTTGGTACCGTTTTTGATAAAATCAACCAACACATCGAGAGCCTTACTAGCTTGCTGACCAGGGAACTGGTCTATGGTCGCATCTAGCTTGCCTTCCTTCATATAAGCAAAAGCATCTGTAGTTGCATCAAAGCCAATGGTAATTTTAGAAGCAGGGTTAATTCCAGCAGATTCCATTGCCTCTATAGCACCAATAATCATTTCGTCATTAGCTCCAAACACTGCATCGAATTTAGGATAGACCTGCATCAGGTTTTCCATAACGTTCTGTGCTTTTGAGCGTGAAAAATCGGCTGTCTGACTCACTAAAATTTTAACATTACTGGCTTTCATAACTTCATCGAATCCAGCTTTACGATCGAGTGCAGCAGAAGCTCCAGCGGTTCCTTCTAACTCAATTACTGTGCCTTTATTACCAAGCTGCTCAATGATAAAACGGGCAGCGGCTCTTCCACCTTCGACGTTATCAGCACCGACGTGAATAAGAACTTTGTCAGTATTAGCTTTGCGGTCTACAGTTGCTACAGGAATTCCGGCTGCTACTGCAGCTTCAATTGCCGGTACTAAAGAATCAGTAGTCATTGGTGATATTAAAATACCATCAACTTTCTGGGCAATAAAATTTTCCACAGCGGCCATTTGAATGGAAGATTGATTCTGCGAATCGTGAGTGAGTAATTCCACCCCCAACTCCCCAGCATAAGCTAAAGCCTCATCTTGCATTGTTATGAAGAAAGGAAACTGCAAACCGGGGACAGTCATGCCAATTGTAATTTTCCCATCGTCCTTTGCTTCGGGTACACCGGCTGCAAAAAGGCCAGTAGTGAGTACCACAAGCACCATAAAAAGCACTAAGATCTTTTTCATAATACATCTCTCCTTTTGTAAGAATGTAATATTAGCGTAACACAAAAATTTGAGTTGTCAAGCCTGAAATCGATTGCGCAATCGATTTCATTGACTTATTTCCTTGACAGATGCCAGAAACAGCTCTACCGTAATAGACAGAGAGGAAAGCTATGGAACGTCCAAAATCAATTACTAAAGTAGAATTTTGCGCTAAATTGGAACATCTAAAAAAAATACTTAAAGAGAATAACTTTCGCGCTATATATTTGTGTTCTGAAGGTGCCCTGCGTTGGTTAACAGGTATGCGCCACCAGGTAATTGATATTAATCCAAATGCTCCCACAACGGTGCAAGCCTTAGTAACTACTGAGCCAGAGCTGTCTATTACTTTCTTCAGTGATCCTTGGGAAGCTTTCCGGGTACATGATGTTATAGCAGGCGGGATATGGAAAAAAACTACTATTCCTGTGACCTATGCCGAGACTGAAGTCGATCTGCAAAACCCAGCAATACTCACCCCTAACAACCCCAATTATTATGACCTAGAACGCGCTATTGTTTCTCCCCTGGCTGAGGGACTAATCGGAAATCAATGGGAGAAGCTAACTTGGCTCATCGCTGAATCACGTCAAGCGTTACTAGAAGTGGCCTCCACCCTACAAGTGGGCATGACAGGATGGCAGCTGAGAACAATAGTATATGAAACTTTTCATCGCCGACACCTTGAATTGAACTTGGTTATGCTTGGCCTATCGGGGATGCAAAAACATACCCATCCGGTGATCGAGGATGATTCCCGCATAGAAGATGGATCTATTGTTAAATTAGTGATTGGTGCCCGGTATTTTGATATGTTTCACTCGGCCAGCCAGTTGGTTAAAATTGGGCAAGAGCCCACGGAAAGAGAATTACTGGTACACGAAGCACTCCAAGTGGCAACTTTGGATTATGCGGCTCTTTTTAGGGCAGGAGCCCTAGAATCAGATCTTTATGCCGCTCTTGGTCCTATTTTTAAGAGAGTTGCCCAAACCTACGATTTACCTGGGTTTGCAGAATCGGCCTACCTTCATCATGCCGGAGGACCGTTAAGTCCATTGGGCAATCGTGATTTTGTCATATCTCAAGATGGGGTTCGCAAGATTTATCCATATGCCCAATTTTCAGTTAATCCAGTTGACGCGTTAGAATACTTGAAGTTTGAACTTCAGGGAGTGGCTCTCCCTGATGCCTCTCCGCTCATCTGTGATGAATTTAGTTGGTGTACTGATCACAACTTATTTGTCACACGCCAGTTCAACCAAGACTCACTGCATCTACCAACAATTATTACTAATGGAGTAACATTACATGCATAAATATTTTTTAGGTGTTGATAACGGAGGTACCGTTAGCAAAGCAGCTCTTTTTGATGAAACCGGACAACAGATTGCACAAGCATCAGCCTCGGTTCCCATGCTGACCCCAAAAGCAGGATTTACAGAACGGGACATGGAAGAGCTTTGGCAGGTAACCACTCAAGTTATTGCGAAGACCATTGCTAAAAGTAACGTCAAGCCTGAACACATCGCTGGTGTAGCTTGTACCGGTCATGGTAAAGGCTTATATCTGTGGGGACAAGATAATAAACCCTTAGGTAATGGTATTATCTCCACCGACACTCGTGCCTGGGAATATCCGCAACAATGGGCTCAAGATGGGACTGCAGAAAAGGTTTTCCAGAAAACATACCAAGATATCCTAGCTTGTCAGCCAGTTTCATTGCTAAATTGGATAATGGATCATGAGCCGGGACGACTTGCTAATTTACAATGGATCTTCGAGGTTAAAGATTATATTCGCTTCCGTTTAACTGGAGAGGCATTGGCAGAAATTACCGACTATTCAGGCAGTAACCTACTCAACTGTGCTACTAAAAGCTTTGATGATGAGCTTCTTGCTCTTTTCGACCTCGAACACTTAGCACATGCTCTTCCACCGTTAGTCTCTTCAGATCAGCTTTGTGGCACCATAACAGATGAAGCTGCCGCTCTTACTGGCCTAAAAGCAGGCACTCCAGTGGCAGGCGGTATGTTTGATATCGATGCCTGTGCTTTGGCTATGGATATTACCAATGAAGATCACGTTGCCGTGATAGCTGGAACTTGGAGCATTAATGAATATATTAGTAAAAAGCCGGTACTTGACCATAGTATTATGATGAACTCACTCTACTGTATTGACGACTATTATGTCATCGAAGAGAGTTCACCTACGTCTGCTAGTAACCACGCTTGGTTTGTCAATACGTTTATGGTTGAGGAGCGCATGGAGGCGCAGAAGCTAGGATTACATCCGTATGCTTATTGTGATCAGCTAGCTGAACAAATCAACCCAGAAGACCAACACATTGTCTTTCTACCGTATCTCTATGGCGCTAACCATAACCCGCAAGGAAAGGCCTCGTTAGTGGGATTGAGTAGCCATCACAGTCGTGCACATATGATTCGTGCCGTTATGGAGGGAATTGTATTCGGGCATAAAGTTCATTTGAACCGCTTATTAGCTAACCGTTCCCATACAGCTTCAGTGCGCCTCGCTGGTGGGGTAACAGCTTCTAAGTTATGGACCCAAAT
>JAQVOO010000064.1:0-2507 GCA_028702575.1 Sphaerochaetaceae bacterium | reverse complement strand
ATTACGTGGGAGCATATCCGATTTAGCAAAGGTACTGAGCGGTATGTGTTGGAAGGGAATCGTGAATCCCGTTTACTCACTGGAGCAACGGTAGGTCTGATTGGATTTGGACTACTGGGTAAAAGCCTTCGACCTCTTTTAACCCCATTTAATTGTAAGGTTAAAGTTTATGATCCCTGGCTCCCAGAAAGTGTAATTAAAGCTTATAACTGCCTTCCCACTACATTGGATGACATCCTTTCTTCTTGTGAGTTTATTTTTATTCTAGCTGGAGTGACCAATGAGAATAAGGGCTTTTTAGGAAAGCGCGAATTTGATAAGGTGCAAAAAGGGGCCAAGGTCTTACTAATGAGTCGGGCTGCAGTTGTTGATTTTGAAGAGTTTACTGACCAAATTGCCAAAGGAAATTTTAAGGCTGCCACCGATGTTTTCCCCTCAGAACCTTTTGACAAAAACCATCGTCTCCGCACCATGGACAACTGTATTCTTTCACCCCATCGAGCAGGAGGTATTCCCCAAGCTTTTCATGAAATAGGAGCAATGATCTTAGATGATTTTTCCCTTTTAATGCGCAACTTAGTGCCAGTCAGAATGCAAGCAGCTCAAGTAGAGATAGTTTCGCGGTTGGCAAGTAAACCGGTCAAATAGTACGTAACAAGGGTAAGTTAGTCCATGCGGCTATTTATTGCTATCAATTTCGACGAGAAGGTGCGCCAATTTTTAGGCGCACACCAAAAGAAAATTCAAACTCTTTGCCCACAGGGGAAATTTACACGCTACCAGAATATGCACCTAACCCTTATTTTTCTTGGAGAAACACCGCAAGAAGATCTGCCAGCTATTATCACCAGCATGGAAGAGATCCAAACCCGGCCCTTCTGGCTTACCTTCGATGCAGTGGGACGTTTTAAGCGCAAGGATGGTGACATCTACTGGATGGGTACCCGGGTCAACCAAACACTCCACAAATTACGTAGGCAACTGTATGAAAGGTTAACTCAAATTGGTTTTAATCTAGATAGCAGGCCTTTTAATGCCCACATCACCCTAGCGAGAGCTATCAAATTGTCCTGTGAAGACGATTATGAAACACTCAAAGTGGTCACCAATCCACTAGAGGTCTCTGTGGATTGTATCAGTCTTATGGAATCCACTCATCTTAAGGGAATCCTCACCTATCGTGAAGTGTATGGGAAAAAGCTATCTCCCTGATATTTTATCGGTATAATCTTAGCCTAATCGCTTTAATTTAAGGCTGTCGGAAGCCACTCTTTACTCTCAGGAATGTAGCGGCCCTTACTATAATAACCGACATAGGGGCAAGATCCCTTGCCCCTATAATTTAGCATGCTTCATTATAGAAAAGCTATTTAAGGACGGTTTCAACAGCTACTCTCTTGGCGTGCATACTGGTAAAATCATCGGCATCATCTCTACCATATGCTAGTAAAACCGTGTAGGTGTCTCCTTGCACAAACTTTTTATCGTACTTATCTTTGGAATCAAGTGGTAAGGCAAACACAATTGTCGTAATTCCATCCTTCTCAGATCCCCGAAGACCTCGGACATCAGCAGTTCCTCCCAAACTCACATCGGATGCATGACTCGTGTTACCAGTGCCATAGTTATCTTGAATGAATAAGGTGGAATCCTTTACATAACCCAGGATGTAATGAGCATCTTTCATCATATAACTTGGGTTAAACCCTATACCAACCCAGCCCGAAGTGGGAGCTGTTACGGTAAATTCGATTTCGTCTTTGCTGAATTCCCAAGAAAAACCCCAATCTTGGGCCACCTTAACTGTGTTTGGGCTAGGTGCAGTAGCAGATTTTTCCTCTTTTCCTCCTGAAGCAAATAACATTGCCGGAAGTAAGATCATGATGAGAATCAAACCATATATTCGTAACGTACGCATATAGATACCTCCAAATAATAAATCTAATGCACTGTGGGATCAAGTAATATCACTTAATCAGCCACACCTGCACGTTTCCAATATACTATTAAAAACATAATGAGGAAACTAATATATCACTAATAATTAATTTGGGGTCATAAAGAAGTTGCGGGGGCTCTAAAACTTATCGCTGCGCTTAAAAAACGCTTGAGCTCACGACGCCGCTTCATAGGGTCCAACGTTTCAAAGAAGATGATATGAAGTGATTCCCACATAAAGACCCAGCCGCCAATCACGAGTCCCTCTAATAGCACCTGAGGAAATAGCTGGAATATATTTGATTTGTCAATTACCGTATATCCGGCAATAAAACAGAAGGCAACAACAAACAAAACAGTGGCGAATCTAATCAATCTCATGATTTGCCGTCCCGTCATTCTTAGTTGAGCCTGGTAGAAATTACGATAACTGGCACTAATTGTTTTTTCTTTCTCAACATCTAGAGGGCGGTTCTTAATACAAAAATTTATTTCAAGGGCTTTGCGCAAAGGAATCTCTTCTGAACATAAATCGAGAAACTCAGCCAATTCTGGGTGCAAATCGCGTT
>JAQVOO010000252.1 GCA_028702575.1 Sphaerochaetaceae bacterium | reverse complement strand
AACGTTTCAGTACTTATAGGAATGGTTCCTTACGATGGGTTAAGTCTACCTATACATTAGGGCTTTATGGAACTCCATGGCTAAACATACCCAAATGCAGTGGATAGCTTTTCATGTAGTTATGTCTGCGAAAACCCTCCAGTTCACGCAAATTTGTATATATGGCTAAAGGGAGAATCTCCAGTACAGGCCTATACAGGTTCTGCCGATTTTGTACAGAATGCATTTATCCAATCCAGAAAAGAAATAGTAGTATGCTGTGATCCAGAAGAAGCTTATAAGTTTTATGAAGAAGTTGAAGCAAATTCAATCTATTGTAACCATGCTGAGGTTGAAGACCATATCGTTCTCCGTCCAACACATCAAATTCTTGATGCTGAAAACAAGCCTCTAACCACTTTGGCTGGCGAGGGTATTACTTCTACAACTCTATCGCTTCTCACAAATAAGGGTGAAGTTGGAGAAAAGTCTGGATTAAATTGGGGACAACGAAAGGGCAGAAATAAAAACGAAGCTTATATACATCTTCCTGCAAAAATTGCAAGAAGTGATTTCTTCCCGTTGGGTAAACAACATTTTACTGTTATTACAGACGATGGGCATACTCTGCTCCTAAGAGTTGAGCAACAAAACGATAAGGCAATTACAACACCTCTTAGCAATGCTCAGCTCGGAGAATACTTTCGAAACCGTTTAGGTCTTGGAAATGGCGCATTCGTAACAAAACAAGATTTACTAAACTACGGAAGAACAGATGTTACCTTTTACAAAATCGACGATGAGCAGTACTTTATGGATTTCCATGTATAAACAAAGCAGTTACTTTGCTTTTACTACAAAGTAACTGCTTTCTCATTCTTTAATACTTGGTTCTACGCTCTCATATTCAATTCCAGCAAAACTCTTCAAAATTGCCTCAAAAATGATTTTTGCGCCCTGACAAGGTACCGCCATTCCTATTTGTTTACGTACACTCTCTTTACTTCCTATAAATCTATAAGTATCAGGGAAAGTTTGTAATCTAGCCCGCTCTCTGTTAGTCAATGCTCGTGGTTCTTCCCAATGATAAATGTGTGTTCCTCCGCCACCGCTTCCTGTAACCGTGTAGGAAGGCTTTGTTGGATCGAGCCTCTTATATATTTGACTTATTTTTGCCCCTCTAATATTAAGTTGTAAATCTTCTGGAAGGTCTGCTGTAAATGCATTCTGTCCAGGTAGAATATGCTGCAACCTTCTAACAACAGTTTCGGATTGTCTTGTCAATTCATTATTATATGCATCCTCTGGAATAGGGGGATTTTCTATTGCATTTTTACAAGTATTATCGATTCCGACATAAGGCGCTGTTGATGGGACTTTAAATTCAACATCGATGTCATCCCGTATGCCAACGATAATCAAACGGTGCCTTGCTTGAGGGACTCCGTATTCCTCAAACTTGTAGAGATGAGGTTTAATTGTATAGCCAGCTTCCCTTAGTTCCTTGAGGATCATAGTGAAGGCTTTCCCATCATTTGCATTTCTAAGTCCTCCAACATTTTCCGCTAAAAACCACTTGGGTTTAAACAGTTTTAGAGCTTTGACACCATACGAATACAAGGGACCGAATACCCCGTCCATACCTTTTTGCTCACCAACAACACTATAATCATTGCATGGGAAACCAAATGCCAACGCATCAATCGGGGCTAGTTTTGACATATCAAATTTACGAATATCCTCATGGTAAACAGTATGAGGAGCATCGGGACATATGTTTAATCTATATGTTTCACAGGTATCCGCATCATAATCATTTGCCCATTGGTGTACAATCGAAAAGTTTGGGTCTTCAATAGTAGCATTCATGGCACCCCACGCAATCCCTCCTGGACCGCAAAATAATTCTCCAAGCCTAAAAATCATATCTAATCAACCTTCCTTTTTTTGTTAAGAAAATCGATTTGCGATTGAATGTGTTGCATTTCCTCTTCATCAAGAGAAGAAACACCTTGAAACACAAATTGATATTCTACAATATCCTCTTTAGTCAAGTAACCAGCCAACTCATAAAGAGGTATAATTTGAATGTTATATAAATGTGCAAGTCTTTTTAAATCATCAGGAGTACAATCTATCTGTCCTCTCTCAATTTTGCTAAGTCTTGAATCTGTTATACCGGTTTTTTCATATACCTCTTTTAGGCTTAAACCACTTTTGTTGCGACTTTCTTTCAATCGATTGCCTAATTCAGACATACTATCACCTCTATGAAAGAATAACATACTCGCTGCAATAAGTCAAGCAATTTTATAGTTTACGCTGCATAAGCGCAGCACCATATTAATAAATGCAAAGCCTTTTCTAAAAACTATATAAATCAATTCAGATATTTTAATCTATCTGTTATCTATCCTATCTCCACAACCCTATGAAGTCATCTAATCTGTCTCCACAACCCTACACACATTTTTACGGTCGACATGTTTCCCAAATAAACAAAAACAAGGATTTTCAAGATTGAAAGGCACTGCCAGACATCAGGCAGAAAATCTTCCAACCTTGGAAATCCTTTATTTATCAGCGTTTGAGTAGCCCCTATTTCTCCACCCTTGACATCAAGACAACACACTCAACGTGTGCTGTCCAGGGAAACATGTCTACAGGAGTGGCTTCTTCAAGGTGGTAGCTCCCCTCGCCAAGGGCTTTAATATCACGAGCCAGAGTAGCTGGATCACAGCTAATATAGACTATTTTT
>JAQVOO010000063.1 GCA_028702575.1 Sphaerochaetaceae bacterium | reverse complement strand
AAGACCTCTCTCTATGCGTGGTCAATGACACAATAAGATTATTGCTTTTGGAGTTAAAAAAGGAAGCACAATGTAATTATTCGTTGCACTGTAGAAATACAGATAATAATGACCTCTTAAACTACTTCGGAAAGTAGTAGTAACTGCACTTCTTCACCTTTTAGTTGGGGCATTTCGTATTTCTGTTCGCGCCCATAATAATGAATGAAATTATTCTTTCATTATACCCACTTTTTACATTAGCATAATAGATGCTAAGATTCTTGTAGATGTTTACTTTATATACGCCCAATAATGATTTCTACCCGTCTGCTTATTCTCTATACAATTATCCAATACCTTTATCCAGAAGGAATTAGATTCAATACCTTCATCTACTTCGGCAATAAGCCGAGAAGCATTTACTTGTTTTCCAATATTCATCAACGTTTGTACAAAAAATCGTCCAAACCCTTTCTTTCTATATTTCTTGATTATTGAGAATTCTGCGATTTGGAGGCAAGTCTCATTATTATTTTCTTCGGACCAGACATTTGCGATCCCAATAGGTTCTTTTCCTAATTTCCATAAAAGAAGAATTCTTCTCCCTTCTTCTATTCTAGAAATAAGTTCCTGTTCATATATCTTTAAAAATGATTCTTTTGTGATACTCTCACATAAAACTGACGGCCAATTTTCACAAATATAATCTACAGTTAATTCTAGATAGAGGAGCCAATTTTGATCTTCGGGCAATACAAGAAATTGATTAAGCATACCAATATCTGTACAAACTTCATTCCGCATGATAATTCCTTCCTGCTATGCGTCTTGCTGAAAATAAAAGGAAAACCGTTTTCTCCCAGTCCCTATACTCCTCACTTAATATCAAAGAATGAGGTGATTGATTAACGACTTGTCCAAGTCCCAAATTTGTAGTTTATCAAACAAGCTGATGATATTTTTGTCGAGTACAGAATTTAACGGTTCTATACAAAGAAGAACGTTTCTCAATTTTCCATTTGAACACCTCTTTCTTAGCCTTGTCAACGACACAAAAGAAAAATTATTTTTTCATGTACAAAAAAATCGCAATATAATTATGCGTTGCACTAAATATACAGGTGAAGACCTCTTATTTTATTTAGAATAACTATAGTAACAGGGTTTCTCAGTACTCGATCTTCTCAAGCGTGTTTATCCCTGCTTTACCAGTCCCTTTATGATTGTCCCCTCATGTGATTTACTTGGCGTTAATCGCTGTTGCCTTTTTTCCTTGCCAACGGCAGAACAGCCAAGAAAATGCAAACATTTGTAGTGCAATTTCTGGATATCCGATAAAAGAGTTGAAAGAAAATCGGGTATATAAGAAGCCTTCAATCGAACCTGGGCCTGTAATCACTGCGCCGATACTAGTGAGGATGAACAGCAATAGAAACAACTTTAACCAGCCAGATTTACGCCCAATGATGACCTCTTTGAATGGATAAATAGCAAGCGCCAAAAGCGCACCACGCACTATCTGTACAAGAGGTGCTAGTTGGACAGAGAGAGAGTCTGATGACTTCATCATCTGACTAAACAGTGGATCATTCTTGAAATACTCAAAATATTGACTGGTCAGCATGAAGAAAATGCCAAAGAACAGATATGTCAGAGTGTGAACTAGGCTAAACCGCAGAGTAAAAGAGATTATGGGGTACCGATTAATCGGGTTTTTCAAAGTAATTCCTCCTTGCTAATAGTTTTATACAAATTTCATTGTAAAAATTGCCAAATGACAACCTCTAGAGCGATTTATCTGGAAAGATAACTGAAGACAGTCTGTAGTCTATTTTCTTCGTGCAACCCCCTCTTTTCTCTTTAGAGTTTTGGGTAACAAAGAAGATGACAGCAGCGTGATTGAGAGAACCACCACTGCTCCCCCCAGCCACAATGATAAAACAGGGAAAACTGAAGTAATAAACAGGTATTTTTGGTTGATACTCCATATTATGATTCCAATAAGAAGAATTGCAGTAAAGATTTTAAATATTTTTAGGACGGTCGATTTTTGTTGCCTATAACCTAAAAAATAATTCAACATTATCACCAAACTTGCAGCAAACAACACTCCTGTGAACCCACTCATTGCATATTGCCCCCAGATGATTCTTCCCATACCGACAGATGGGAAATTCCTCCATTGTGCCCAATCACTTAGTAGATTAGCAATAAATGGCCAGCTCCTCTGGCTATTTGTTAGGATGACGATAGCATCTTCGGTTTCCGGCACAACCTGAAAATGTGTCATGATGCCATTGCCTTGACCACCGTGAGAAATGGAAAGTAAACCGTTTGGCAATATTTCGATATAATGGCCAAGCCCATAAGCATCAAACACCATGCCA
This sequence comes from Sphaerochaetaceae bacterium, assembly GCA_028702575.1. Taxonomy (GTDB): domain Bacteria; phylum Spirochaetota; class Spirochaetia; order Sphaerochaetales; family Sphaerochaetaceae; genus JAQVOO01. The sequence continues at coordinate 8,671 of JAQVOO010000063.1, read as the reverse complement.
TATATGCCAATTTTATACCTTTCGGGTGCATACATCACCTGGACATGTTCAAAGTTTAATACTGAATTTTCTTTCATCCCCGCTATCGCAAATTGAGCGATATCCTCAGCGGTGGCAAATAAGCCACCGGACGACTTCTCTGGATACACATAGACTGGCACTGGTTTTCCATTGAGATCATATCCAGTAGGTGGATAGTGTTGCATGGATCTACTTATTTCAAAGGTAGATGCCCCCATACCTATCGGAAGAAGTACCTCAGATATCATATACTCTGCAAACCGTTGCCCCGTAACTTCTTCGATTAATAGTTCCAGCAGATGATAACCTACATTTGAGTAGGAAAATTTCGTACCTGGCTCGTGTATTAAAACTGCCTCCTTTGTAAGTTTTTCCAAAAGGGAGGGCATTTTTTCTCCTGGGGCATATGTATTGGTAAAATCACCTAGTGGCAGTCCCGCAGTATGGCTCAACAGGGACCGTACTGTAACTTTTGCCACAGTATATTTAGTCTGAGGAAATTGCCAGTTTTTCAGATACTGCGACACGGGAGCATCCAAATCAAGTGAGCCGTCCTCTACAAGTTTCATTATTCCCCAAGCTGTCAAAGATTTGGTAATCGATTGGACACTCATAGGGGTATTCACGGTCAATAATCTATGGTTTTCCACGTCCGCATACCCATACGCTTCACTCGCTGCGATTTCACCATGCTTCACAAGTGAGATGCTACATCCTGGGATTCCGTATTTTCTCATCAGAATTGGAATGTGCTTATCCATGTGCGCTTTAAATTCATCAAGCGGAACGCCTGCGTGAACGTTTTCTTTGATTTGCAGACTACCGGAGAGCAATGCGACTAGCGAGCCAAACAGGAATGATAGGAGGAGAAAGCATAACCACTGTCGAAGGCCTCCGATTTTTTTGTCGCTTCTTATCTTCACGCCCCGTGAACCCCGCCTTTGTCCCAAATAATATCATATCATTTGCAAGGTTGGTATATGATTAATGTCACTATTTATGATTTATTGACAATGATTAATCCACAGATACAGTGAGAGGGAATTACGGTTGGGATCTTCTTAATTCTGTCAACTTGAGCTTGTAAATCATACATACACAAAAACCCATCTAACCTAACGTGGGGCTGTGGTACTTCTTTCTTTCATCGAAACAAAAGTAGTGTTAAATATTGTATGTCCTTCTGCTATGAAAGCGACATAGGACCCGTAGACTTCCATTTCAAACCGATTTTGTGCGCTATAGAGGGTATCTTCTAAAAACTTGAAATTAGGGCCAAGTACGATGATCCTTGCTCCTGTAGGGATCTCGCAGGAAAGGATTCCGTGCTTAGTCATGCGTCTCCAAACTGACGTATAGTCGATACCTACCTCAATTGTCTCTCCTGGTACTAGAGGTGGGATGTCCCTGTAATCCATGCACCGGTATGTCCCAATCATCAAATTACCCTCATCATCAATCCACGGGGGAGTTTGGTCCCGCACAGCAGGCAAGGCTGTCGAGGTCTGTGTAGCGTCCGTTATAGCGTAGGGAGTCACCCCATTGTTTCTTAGGATAAGATGGGAAGGCAACTCTTTAATAGATTGAGTTCTAAACACCTGTAAGTATAAGTCATGTGGTAAGAAGTTAGTGGGTAGCCAGTGACTCTCCTGAAATTGGTGCGCAATGTCGGAGTTTTGCTCGTCAAGTTGTGTCATCTTGATCTCAGCTAGGTTGTACGGAGCTTTGATTTCCATGATTGTAGGAACACCGAGCAAGGTTTCGAGTGCAAGCAGGTTCCCTTCCGTGTCTTCAAAAACATTTTCGCCAATATGGCGGGAAGTGGAAGTGCGGACAAAGGAGGATCCATCAAAGGAATCGACTTCCATCATGGAGGACTCTATGTCGAAATCAATTCGAAATATGGTTGTATCAGAGGCGTAGTAGCCCCTATACGATTCTACATCGGGCAAAAGCGGTTTGGTTTCGTTGGCTTCGATTAGAAAGTCCTTGGTCTCTGACGATATTTGTCCTGTTTCCTTAAGCAAAGCGTCGATGATTGGGAGTGTCGTTTTGACAGTATCTATATGTCCCGAACAAAGTAGCGCCACAGCACTGTGTGTCTGTGGGAGCACAAACAACATCGCAGCGTATTGCAGTGTCCCTCCAGATTTTCCCAATATCTGCACTCCTCCTGCATGATATGGCTCCCAAGAGGTAAAGTCCCACCCAAGGCCGAAGTTGAACGTACGCTTGTAGGAGGTATCTCGCATATACTTCGGATTTTGTTCCTTTAAAAATTCAAAGAGGTTCGAAGCACTAAACATTGTTGGATTGAAGGTCGCCAATACAAACTTGCATAGGTCCTCTGCCGTTGAAGTAATTCCACCAGAGGCAAAAGCATTTACAAATTCCCTAGGAAGTAGGGTAGAGTGGTCAGAATACGCAAAGGCAATATTAGCCTCTTCAGCCTTGAATCCTATCGAGGTGTCCTCCATGCCCAGAGGATTGAAAATCCTTTCCTGTAGGAATTGGTGATATGAAGTTCCTGATAAATGTTCAATCAAAGCCTGCGTCACGGTGAATCCATCATTACAGTAGGGAGAGAATGCTCCCGGATCGTGCTTTAGAGAAGACTTGGAAAGTGTGAACATTGTTTGTTTGAGATATTCAGGGGATTGTTTGGTAGAGAATGCCTCCCTCATGTTGGTTCCACCCATACCGGATGTATGGTTGAGTAGCATCCGAACGGTGATGTCTGCATATCGCTTGTCATTCATCATGAACCCGGGTAACAGATCAGATACCCTGTCTTCCAAATCTAGCAACCCTTCGTCCTCTAACAGAAGGATTGCTGCTGCAGTGAAAATCTTGCTAACTGATCCTATATTGAATCTGGTGCTCTCATCGACTGGAAGATTGTTTCCAATATCTCGTTCACCAAATCCTTCTGAGTAGATAATCTCGCCTTCGTGCATGATTGCGATGGACACTGCAGTAACATCACCCGGGCCTGTAATCAATAATCGGCCGATATCGCTTGCAATCTTTTTTGTCTGATAGTATGGATCGACCTGCTGTTGTCCTTTAGAAAAGCAAGCAGTCAACAGCATGATTGTCAGGCAAAGAATTGAGGATTTCGAAAGTTGTTTCATCTCAGAATACCCCTTACAACTGGAATGTTCTATATAGTCAGGAATGGGTGGATAATTGGCCCTAGCGTACCTAGTATTCGCAAGAAACTTCTGGAACACACTAATGTAGTCTTTATTATTGCATGATTTAAAAAAAATTGTTATTGAAATTTTATTGTGATCCCATCTTTTTAGTATTTTTCCATAGGCTCGAGCATCATTTTAAACGTTTTCTATAAAGTGAGTCTACTTCAGGGTTAGCAAATATCGCACAATGTAGAAACTTAGACTCGACAAATGGACCTATGCTAAATAGACTAGAAACAGAGGTCAGGATTTTGGATATTGTAGCATTCTGGTTAAATGTTGTAGGTTTTTCTCTACTGTTTGGCACGTTCTTCCTGACATATATATCCCGTAAGACGAACCGTCATGTCATGTTCGACCAATATCTTTGGTACATTGGCCTCTCATTCATATGGTTCCTTTTCCAATTCATCGGTTTCATCTATCAAACGGTTATACCTCGGGATATAAGAGCTCTGTTGCTAATTAATTCCTTGGTTCGCTTCATATTTACAATCTTAATATTCCACAGGCTTCCCCTATTTCTCGATTCCATTATCACGGGGGAGATATCAAGTAGTGCGAAAAGGGTTTCCCTTGTTTTTGGATTGGGAATGTCAGGATTGCTGATTGTCTTAGGAGTTGTCCGTCCAGCCCCGATTGGGCCCTATGTTACCGTGCTAGTTAATGGGCTGGTCGGGGCTTCTTTCCTTTATACATTCATAAAGGTCTGCTATCAACACTCTTTTCGTACGAAAAGGATGCGCTCTTTCCTCCTTATTTCGGCTGTCGGTTTTCTATTTTTTAGTTGGTATGCGCTCATGTTTATAATATTACCACATCTGCACCGACCTGCATTTGATGCCCTGGTATCAGCTCTTTTTATCATTGTGTGGTGCCTAAATGATGCGATGGTCTACCTGCATGAATTCTCTTCTGTCGGCATTAGGGAGAGGAGTATGATTGAGAATTTTTACGACCAATACAAGCTTTCCAAACGGGAACGAGAAATTGTAAGTTTACTCATAGATGGGTTGTCATATAAAGAGATTGCATTCGGCCTCTCCTTATCTCCACGAACCGTAGAGACACATATCTACCGAATATTCAAAAAATGTTCCGTTTCGACAAAATTAGAACTTATTAACAAGATTTTTCCGTTACGTAATCCTACGTAATAGACATATTTGACCATATACGTAGAATTTCGGACTGGTAATCTTATCCTAAGGGCCGTAGTGTTTCCCTCAGGAGGGCTCATGGCATAAAACACGTGGGTAACAGTTTAGGCCCTCATCCCCAGATCTAGCATACCGATGGAAATACCGAAACTATGATAGAGATTAATGATGGGTTGTTGTACTTAGCACGGGAAGTATGTGTGGTAGGCGCCCCTATCCGAAAAGATAGCATCAGGAGTGAGTCTGTTCATTTTGGCTGGATTGGATGACTATGTTCCGTCGTTGACAAAGGGTGGTGATCCAAACACCACCTGATTTGACGATTGTAGTTTAATAAAGGAAGAGATCATCCGCTTGTACCGAGAGAGTACTAGCATTAAATCAAATCAAAAGGATTGGAGGAATAACATGAATAAAGAAATTGTCTTGCTCGTAGCTCCGCTCGTGGTGCTGGAGCTCATTCTGAAGTTGATATGCCTGAGAGATTGGAGCCAGCGGGAGCGGATGAACGGCTTATCAAGGACAGCTTGGTTATTGATCTTCCTGTTCGTGAATCTATTTGGTCCGATAGCTTATCTGGTATATGGGAGAAAATATCATGGCAATGATTGAAATTGTGAATATTGCCAAGCGGTACCACGCTGTTGACGCATTGAAAGGGATTTCTTTTTCTGTGCAGCAAGGAACCGTCTTTGGATTCCTCGGACCCAATGGTGCTGGTAAAACTACGTTAATCCGAATTCTTGCAAATCTCATTGCACCGACTTTCGGTACTTTTAGGATACATGGAGTGACAAGGGAATCAACCAAAAAACATGTTGGATATTTGGCTCAACAGCCTGGGTTTTACCCCTGGATGACCGGAAGGGAGCTACTTAGATTCTCGGGGAAACTTTACGGTATGGGAGCTGGTGATATTGAGCAGAGGATTAAAGAACTTTTGTCTCTGTGTGGGATAGAACAGGCAGCAGACAGAAGGATTGGAGGGTACTCAGGAGGTATGCTACAAAGACTTGGTATTGCACAGGCCATTATGCATAGACCGAAAGTCACTCTGCTTGATGAACCGGCTTCTGCCCTCGACCCGGTGGGTAGGAAAGATGTATTGACCTTGATTTCTCGCCTACGTGAGGAGACAACTGTCTTTATGTCCAGTCATATACTCGAGGATATACAACGGGTCTGTGATGAGGTCGCCATCATAGCAGACGGCTCAATCGTACTGCATGAGGACATGGATAAACTGTTGAAATCCCATGCGAAACCTCTGGTGCGGTTGGAATTTGAGCATTCCTCATCCGCTTCTAAATTTCAAGTACATATGGAAGCCATCTCAATTAGAGTTTCTAAGGAATCAGAGGTTCAGATGGTCATTGCTGAGACTGATTTCCACTCTCAGTATTCTCAAATTATGGGAATTCTTGTTGATTACAATCTGTTGCTGAAAAGCATCAACAAGGAGAATGCGACTCTGGAAGATATTTTTATGCACCATATTAAGGAGCGTAACCATGCATAGTATTTTGCTCACGCTTGCCCGGAAAGAACTAACCGAAGGGTTCCGTTCTTACAAATTCCTTATATGGGCCATCATCTGTGGCTTTTTTGGTATTCTCTCTCCACTCTCTGCCTATTATATGCCAGAAGTCTTGGCAATAATTGGTGCTTCGCAGAATATCATGTTCACTTTGGCAGAAGTCACTTATCGCGACGCTGTGGCCCAATACGTAAAAAACTTCACCCAAATCGGTTCAATTATCATGATTTTTCTTGCTATGGGAAGTGTAGCGGGAGAAAAATCTGATGGTTCACTTCAATTCCTGTTAGTCAGACCAGTGAAGTTGCGTGCAATCCTCTTATCAAAGATTTTCGCACTAGTCTTTATGATAATCTTAGGTCTCTCCATTGCAACAATCCTTACCGGCATCTATTCTCTATATCTTTTTTCGGGTTTTCCCTTGGTACCATTCATACGAGCAAACATGCTCCTCATGCTATATCTTCTAGTACTAGGGGTAGTGACTATCAGTCTTTCAGCGATGGTCCAAAAGCCTATTGTAGCTGGCCTCGGATCTCTAGGCCTCTGGTTAGTGTTCAGTGCGCTAGGAGCACTTGGTGGTATTGGGTCGTACTCATTCACCAAGTTGGGCTCTGAAATGATACATCTCATCGAAGGATTCTCCATATCTTGGAAACCCATCGTGTCTTCAATGATAATCATGATGGGAAGTGTTGGGTGCTCCCTCTTTGTATTCAAACGCTGGGAGCCCTCGAATTAAGTTTCTGATTGAAATGTGGTATGAAAATAAAGTTTTGGCTTGTATGTAATACATGCGGGTCTAGCGACGTTGGAACCAGGATGAAGGTGTGAAAGAGGGTTTAAAGGTTTTCTCTGTGATTCCTTCCACGTTAGCGAAAATACATATTGAAAGGAGATTTGACAAATGGAGCACGTTGTATATCTTGATGCGAAAGAAAAGGAATTAGACAAACTAAAAAGTGGGGAGAAGAGTATGATTATTCGTGGAGCGGCTGGGAGAAAGTTGCCACACGGGCGAGTCTATCCTGCTGAAGTCTTATGGTTTATTGAAAACATGGGCGATGGGATGGTTAGAGGGAGAGCCGTTGTTAAAACCGTATATAATTCGGAAAAGTTGACAGAACAGGAATCGTTACGTATCATCTCTGACTATCAACCAAAGTTATGCCTCTCTCCAAACCAGGTTGCACGGTGGGGAGGTAAACGATTCCTTGTGCTGATAGAGATAGAAAAATTCCAGGAAGTTACCCCCTTTGCAATTGATCGGAGTTCTTTTGGAAATATGGACGACTGGTTGCCTGTCGATGATATCGAGAACATAAAGAAACCTCTCCATTGATTTGTGCTGTGAGAGGTCACGGAGTAATCGGTTTATAGTAGATCAACGATTCATACCTTTGCCTCACTTTGCAGAGGTATGATCAGATATCCGATGTAACGTTGTCTATTAGGCGAAATCTCTATCGTTGCTTTTTCTTATATGCATCAATTATGGCACCTACTACTAGGCCGATTCCTGTCCCAATGCCGGCCCAAAGAACGTTCCCTGTTATAGCAATGCTTAACACAGCACCGACCGCTGTACCAAAAACCAACCCCATCCCTGTAAATGGAACCTTAGAAAAATCTCTCTTCTCTTTCATTGCAACACCTCCTTTTTTTCCTTTTTTGAACCCAATCATCAAAATTTTACAGATATTTTTTACCACGTCAAGTATAATCATAATCATTTGCACTACGGGACGCTTTTCATGCTACTACCTGGAAATACTACAATTTACGAGCATGAACCCAACTATTTTTCAAACCAGTATCGTACAGATTCTATTGATTGGTGGGAAGAATGTAGTGATCAAGTAGCTGCTCTCATCCCATACTTACACTATGAATGAGCAATCCTGCTAAGCGTTAGTAGGGAGCGATCTATGCAATGCCAACTACCATTACCCATTCTGAACGTGTCAAAACTGGTATGAGACGATAGTCTCTCTTTACTCTTACAGGTCAGATGTATAGAAACTCAGTATTGGGGGAGAGGGGGAATACATCTAAGCAATGGTAATATTGCAGTAAATGGAGGGGTGCGTATAAAAGGTCAACAGAAAAATTTGAATGCTCGGTTCAGTTGACTTATGTGAAACATGAGAGGACGATACTCTTCAGTCTCTTCGAGGTAACCAACAGTAACAGTCCATTTCCCAAATAATTTGTGTTTTGGTGATACCGACACTATTATCGTGTCTTCCCTTTTTGCTCAGTATGCCGTCCATCGATGATATTCCCGTTTCATGTGATTATGTGACCGAGAATAACGGATTATTGTTTTGAAGCATGATAAAGAGGATCTACCTGAGTGAAGCATGACTTTATCTGCTCTGGAGAAAGGGAGAGGATAGCTTTAATTGGATGCTCATAGGTTCCAGAATCCAGTATGTAGCGTTGCAAAATATCAAGAATCTCCCTATTCGCCCTACCGTGATCCGAATTGCTCAGGTCATTCAGCATGGATGAAGAAGGTAAAGCTTTACCTTCCTCTACGACATTAATTCATCCTCTTCGAGCATCGATCTGAACGATTCATCACTGAAGATCAGGTGATCTAAAACTTTAATGCCTAATATTTCTCCTGCTTGAAGTAATCTTCTCGTTACGTTGAGGTCTTCAGCACTAGGTTGTAGCTTTCCACTGGGATGGTTGTGGGCCACTACAACAGCGGTAGCTCTTTCACGTAGAGGAATCGAAAAGACCTC
>JAQVOO010000251.1 GCA_028702575.1 Sphaerochaetaceae bacterium | reverse complement strand
GAAGAGAGGCAGAATAGATTGCTTTTGCTTCAGGATTATGAACTATGGCGAACGGAAACAGGCAGCAATTCACGCATGGTCTATGCTCAAGAGCGGGGCGTCAGTTTGCAATATCTCATAAATTGTCTCAAATGGCACTATGAGGCCTGTAAGCGAAAAGATCAGAATATAATAACTGCAGATATTGGACCCAAGCCTAAAGAGTTTCCTACTCTGGTCGCAGTAACAAAAAAAGATGAACCGATAAAATCAGCATCTTATGTAACGAAAGCTGCAATATGCATAAATATGAGAGCCTCTAATATCGAAATTGCAGGCGACATCGCACCTGCGCTACTAACTCAGTTGCTTTCTACATTGGGGGCTCTACATGTTCTTTGATTTTGAAAAGTATCAGTATTACATCTGTCCTCAAAGTGTAGATATGAGGTGCGGGGCACAGAAGCTGGCTCAGATTGTTATAGCACAGATGGAGCTTGATCCTCTTTCGAAGAAGATGTTCCTGTTTACAGGCAAGAGCCGAAAAAGTGTGAAGATTCTCACTTGGGATCGAAATGGGTGGTGGCTCCTCTACAAAAAACTCTATGCCCGGGGAACTTTCGCCTGGCCAAAGAGTGAAGAGGCTGCTATGAATATAACCATAACCCAAATTAGCCAATTCCTTTCCGGTGAGGATTGCTGGAGAAAATTCCCTGAATTATATGGTGAAATAAGCTAAAATAAAACTCCAAATGATGTCTTAATTAAGCTAAGTGTATGTACTAAATCGTTCCAAAATGCTATCATAGGGCATGATTAGCAACAGCGGAAACGCCACCGGTAAACCGGAAGAAGTACTGAACCAAGAGATATTTAAGCTCAAAATGGAGCGAGATGCCTATAAAGCTCAGTATACAGAAGAAGTGAAAAAGAATAAAAACCTTTCTGTATCTAAGGCTGAACTTCAGTTTGCTCATGATCACAAAGATTTAATAATTGCCAATGCTTTTGAGCTAATCAAAAAGTTCCAGATTGAACTCTATGGCAAGTCCAGTGAGAAAGCAAAGCTTCTCGATGTTTACTGCAAAAACCTCCTTGATGAGGTAGAATTACGCAATTTAGTAGAAGAGCAGAATCAAGAAGACTCAATTGAGCAGGGTGATAGCGAAAGCACTGACTCTGAAGAGTCGAAATCAACAAAAAAAGTACGAAAGATACACAAGGAGCAGGATCTTACAACGCTTCCTGCGAATACACCTATCATTAATATAGATCACACTGCCAATTCTGTTGCACCTATCGACCCCAATACGGGTAAGAAAATGGTGCAGATTGGCTCTAGAATCGAAAGAAAGATTGGTAAGCAACATACGGTAGTTATCTACAACCATATTTTTCCAGTTTTTGGGCCTGAAGAAAACTATGAGGCAGAGGATGGGGAAAGTAACTCTCTCGTTGTTTATCCTCAGATTGAACGTATCCTCAAGGGTTCGATGATAAGTAACGAGATTTTGGCAGAGGTAATCACAAAAAAGTATCTGGATCATATGCCTCTAAATCGTCAGGAACAACATTTTAAAAGGATGGGTCTTTCAATATCGCGGCAAAACATGAAAAATTGGATCTTTAGTATGGCTACAAGATGTGGTCCTTTGATAGAGCTACTACGAAAAAGCCTTCTTTCTTGTCCAATCATTAATATGGATGAAACAATCCACAGGGTTTTGAACATTGATGGAAAGGCCTCAGATACTGAAAATTACGAGATTATTCAGGTCGGCACGTGTGATTCCTGGCGTGTAGTTATCTTCTCTTTCAATGTGAAACGAAATTCTATGGTTCTTTCCTCCTTATTACCTAATTATAGCGGGACTTTAATGACAGATGGCTTACAGTCTTATAAAGTAGCAGTAGCAGATGAGAATAATGATCTAAACTGTACTCACTTGGCTTGTTGGGCGCATTCGAGGAGAGGCTTTGTAGCTCTGCTAAAAGCAAATCCAAAGTCAAAATGTAAAAGTGTCGTCACTTATATTGCAAAACTGTATAAGATAGAGTCAGAATTACGAGAATTATTTAAAAAAGAGTTAATGACTAAGGACGAATTCAACTTGTTGCGAGCTGAACAGACAGACCCGGTATTCAAGGAAATTCGAAAATGGCTCGATGCTGCTAAAATTCGTGCTACCCAAGGTAGCCAACTTGAAAAGGCTACTAACTACTGTCTTAATCGTTGGGATGAACTCATTGCATACCCTTATGAATTCCATGCAACACCTGATAATAATTTGGCGGAGCAAATGACGCGTCCATTTTCGATGGGATCGTCTAACTGGCTTTTTTCTAATACGAACAATGGAGCAGAGGTTTCCAGCGTAATGTTCACACTTGCACAAAACGCAAAGCTGAACGGCATAAACGAGATGGATTATCTTTGGGCTCTCATGGATAGAATTCCGAGTTGTTCCAATGAAGAAGAATGGAAGAATCTGCTGCCTTGGAACATTGACCTCTCTGATATTAGTGAAAAGAAAGCCCTTTTGAGTGCAGCAAAGCCTGATCCATTGAGAACTGAACCTTATATTATTCGTGGTGGAAAGTACTGACCAAAATGATTCATAATCCAAACAAAAATCCTCGCAAGTAAAAACTGAGAATGTTGAAATGCAACTCTGCTCTACTTCCTTATATATTATACTAGCAGTATTTTTTGTTTGAATCCCGTTTCTACCCATACAATTCCTCCTATGACTTCATTATTAACTAAGTTAAATA
>JAQVOO010000250.1 GCA_028702575.1 Sphaerochaetaceae bacterium | reverse complement strand
ACCTTCTAACACCACAGTTTTGCTGATGGCTTGAATGAGAAGTAATTGGTTAAGAGAACCAACTCGGATAGTTGCCCTAGCTTCGATTTTTAAATAGCGATTGATAAGGTAAAGATTGGTCAATGCCTAGAGTTGCGACAACAAGTTAACTACTAAAATGAGAATGGAAAGCCCGAGTGCATACTTTTAGATATTATCTGTCGTGAAGCATCTCAAGACTAGGGGTTAGCATCACTATGGCCAAAGGAGCAGAGCAACCAAAATAAGATTAAAACAAAATTTATGTTCAAATTAAGTTAAATGTGTGGCTTGACAAAGAGAATAAAGTAGTTCAATATGAAGATATTGAGCAAATTTGAAAAGAGTTTTCAAATATAAGTATTTAGGAGGATTTAGAATGAGTGTCCTTAAGTTTCAAAAGAGGGTAGACCTCTCAAGCCAAAAGAAAGATGGATTTGCTAAAACAATCCGCTTGGAAGGGGCTTTCCCACGGATCAACACCTACCAATGTGAATTAGACAAAGGTCATCATGTAGAGCTTGAAACCTATAAAAAGGGTGAAAAGAGCCAAATTTTCTTTTTTACCAAGGGTAAGGGCTATATTGCAACGGAATCAACTTCATATAACATTAACGAGAATGCTTTGTTTGTTCCTTTGTACGATTCTGAAAGATTTGCGTTCTATGCAACAGAAGGTTTAGAGTGGTTGGAAATTACGGTTGATCTTATTGAAGAGGAAGCTGCTAAATTAGAATTTGCTAGAATGGCATTGCCCCATTTCTGCCCTGTCTCACAGTGTCTTCGTTATGAAGAAAAATTCAAAGGTCCCGACCTGCTCTCTTATTCGGTCATCCAGCATGATGAAATTTGTGGACTCGGCCTAGCCAGTATGGGTGTTGTAAGAGGTAAAGGCCCGAACTTTGTTGGCAATCATAAGCACGAAGATCTGGCACAGTGGTACTATGGTCTGGAAGACAACTCGATCCGCTACACTGCAGATAACAAAACTGTAGAATTGAAGCAAGGTGATATGACTTTCACTCCAAAAGATTGTCTCCATGCTGTTGAAGCCAAAGAAGATGAAGTGATTAATTACGTGTGGTTTGAATACATCTGCTAGTAATAAAAAGAGATAAAAAAGGAGAGTTTATAAAAACTCCTGTCTCTTATCTTATTCTTATTATTTTAATAGCCTCCATGCTCTCTGTTGGAGGCTTTCTTAAAAGAAAAATAACATTATTACAGATTTTTAAACTGAAAGTGGGGCGATATACAGGTATTTTTTCTCAGTATGTAGGAGATGTGAATCAATGAGGAAAGTAAGGTTTGGCCTAATCGGCTACGGAAAAGTTGCACACCAGCATGCCCAAGCAATCAAGAACTCTCAATATGGCACCTTAGTTGCTGTGTGCGGCAGAAATGCCGACAGACGGGACGACTTTGCTGCCAAGTGGCAATTGTCTAGCCGTCGCGATGTGGCCGAAATGGTCTCATTAGACCAAATTGATGCTGTTGTTGTGGTAACTCCGCATCCGCAACATCATGAACATACGCTCATGGCTATCGGTGCTGGCTGTCATGTCCTCGTAGAAAAATCCATGGCCCTAACTGAAGTAGAGTGCAACGAGATGATCCAAGCCGCAACAAAGGCGAATAAGGTCCTCTCTGTGGTGAGCCAACGGCGCTGGCACCCGCCGTCAAAACGCATAAGAAAAGCAATTGACCAAGGACAACTCGGCACTCCTGCCATAGTCTCCGCAACTGCTCTCGGCTGGCGCGGAAAGGACTATTACGCCAGCGATCCTTGGCGCGGTTCTTGGGAGGGTGAAGGAGGGGGCGTGTGCATCAACCAGGCACCCCATCTGTTCGACCTCATCCACTGGTACATGGGGCCGGTTTCCCGTGTTTACAGTGAGTGGGACAATGTGAATCATCCCTATATTGAAGTCGAAGATACTGCAGTAGCCACGATTCGTTTTGCAAGCGGTGGTATGGGTTCCATCCTAGTGAGCAACTCTCAGGATCCAGGAATCCATGAAAATCTCCATGTCCATGGAGCCAACGGAGCTTCTGTGGGTATCAAAACCGACGGAGGAGCTCGAGCCACGTCCGGACAGATACTCACTTCCCAACCTTCTCTTAATGATTTATGGACCATCCGTGGAGAGGAAGGATTGCTCAGTGGATTCCAGGATCAGGATATAGCCCAATTCAAACGTATCGATCCGAATACTTATTATTTTACTTGTCAAATCGATGATTTTGCCGAGTCGATCATTGATGGTCGCCCACCACTGGTAACCGGAAAAGACGGCCGTGAGACCGTTCGCATCATCGAAGGTATCTACAGAAGTTACAGGACATCCCTCCCGGTCAGCTATTCGTAAAAATGGAGCCTTATTTGCGTTGCTCTGCATGCATGTGCACCTTGGTATGATCTTGACAGTGCCCATGTGAAAAACTGGTTTGTTGAACAAAGGGGATTTCGCAAAACATTTCCCCAACTGTAAAACCTAGCATTTTAATTTGTGAAAGCATCTCACGCTCTTAGTGTTCAATTATCTATAATCGCATAGTCCGATTGACGAGGCCTCATTAATATTTCCAATACCAAAAACAGTCTGGGAAAAGTCCTAAATCTGCTGAACAGTTAGGACTGAATCTATTTGGAGAAGATAAATTAGAAAACTTGAATGCTGTTATTGACTTGAGCATGTTGAGTGGGATGAACGAAAAGAGTGATGAAAATTAAATCACT
>JAQVOO010000062.1 GCA_028702575.1 Sphaerochaetaceae bacterium | reverse complement strand
AAATCACTTCCACAATCACCCCCGAGAGTCACTATACGTTCGGGGCGATGCTCATCCAAAATGGTCAAGATCTGTTGTACATGATCAATAATCTCATATTCATACCAAATGTTTTCTTCTTTCTTGGTAACCGACTGTTCATGCACATACACTTGTGCCTGAACATAATTCTCTCCCCATTTTTTTAGCATCGATCGAGCACCATGGAAAGGCCCCGTACCAACACCCCCTCCCTGCCACTGAGGGACTACCAGCGTAAACACTTGTGTCATTGCTCCACCTCCCTACATTTGCACCTATAGTCTACCCCTTTTAGCAGCCAAGTGCAAACTTAAAGGGCGATTATATTGCTATAACCGCTCTCTAAGGAAGTCAGATAAAAGTTATTTCACTAATAATTTTTGGGTTTCAAAGGCTTCTAAAGGATAATGTTCCATGACGTAATCCATATCTTTATCACCCCGTCCCGACAGATTTACTAAGATCGTCTCATCCTTTTTCATAGCCGAAGCCATTTTTATGGCATATCCGAGGGCATGGGAACTCTCGAGAGCCGGGATTATCCCTTCTAGCCGGCTTAGATTGTAGAAAGCCACTAAGGCATCACGATCGGTAGCAATTACATACTGTACCCTTTCAATGTCACGCAAGTGACAATGTTGGGGTCCTATCCCGGGATAATCAAGCCCACTGGCAATAGAGTAGACGGGAAGCGCTTCTCCATCGGCATCTTGGAGTAAATAACATGAAAAACCGTGGATGATACCGGGCTTCCCGTACGCCATAGTAGCAGCATTATCCCCAATAGCTGGACCACGTCCCCCGGGTTCTACACCGTAAATCTGAACCTCTTCATCGTCTAGAAACCCACTAAAAATACCCATGGCATTGGATCCGCCACCTACACACGCTAAGATGTGTTGGGGTAACCCTCCTGTCATGGTTATAAACTGTTCACGAGCTTCCCGTCCGACCACACTTTGAAAATCACGTACCATCATGGGAAATGGGTGGGGACCTACCACCGATCCTATGGCATACATCGTCGTCACAGGGTCTGTCATATAGGCTTCAAATGCAGCATCAACCGCATCTTTAAGGGTCCGTGTCCCGCGACTTACCGGAATAACTTTAGCTCCAAGCACTTCCATCCGCCTTACATTCGGAGCTTGTTTTAAAACATCGACTTCTCCCATATAGACGTCACACTCAAGGCCTAACAGAGCAGCGGCAGTAGCGAGAGCAACTCCATGCTGGCCTGCCCCAGTTTCGGCAATGACTTTACTTTTCCCCAGATGCTTAGCAAGCAGTACTTCACCAAGACAGTGATTTATCTTGTGAGATCCTGTGTGGTTAAGATCTTCCCGTTTTAAATAAATTTTAGCACCGCCAACCGCCTCTGATAACCGTTTTGCATAATAGATAGGCGAAGGCCGACCAGTATAGGTCTGCTGCAACATGGTCAATTCTTCTAAAAAAGTAGCGCTAGTTTTTATATTCACATAGGATTCAGCAATTTCCTGCATTACTTCAACTAAATTTGGTGGTAAATAGGCCCCACCGTAGGCTCCAAAGAATCCTTTCTCATCGGGTTGTTGTGTATTTAATACTAATGTTTCAATTTTCTTGGCCATAATCGTGCTCCTTCAATATGGTGTTGATTTGAGAACCCGGGGTTTTAAGTATTTTAGAACCTCGAGTAATCTTACAAAGACTGATACCGAGATCACTAGCGATCTCCCTCTGTGTTTTACCGTTATGTAACTCTTTCATCAGTCGCCACCGGAGCGCGAAATCATATTTCTCCCGCTGGGTAAATAACTCTTCAAATAGTTTTTGCATAGCGTCATAATTTTGTGTTCGGGTAAAGACCCCAATCAATTCCTGCAAATCTTCCATAAAACTCCCCCTGCGAGTGTTAAAAGGGACGTTACTATACATAGAAACAAATGTCAACAAAAAGAGGAGGAAAAAGGATAAAATTTATATTTCATCTTTTTATTACTTATAATTAAAAAGGTTATATTTTAAAAAAATCTAAATTTTCAATAGAAGAAACTTCTAATTAGACAATATTCGCTTCAATACTCCAATAAAGATTATCCTAATTCTTCTTCCAAGGTGCACCCTGGGTAAGAAAGATGTCCTCTTTCCTAAAAAAAAAATGAATCCGCAAACCTACTATCTTTGATCTCATCATGACAGAATTCTCTTCTTGCCACTGTCCTAAAACACAGGCATACTTGCTCTAGATGGAGGCCCTTATGCCAGAACACAAACAACTAAGTTCCACTGTCCGCAAAATTATTATCGGCATGCAAATTAATGAACTCACAGAAAGTATTATTTATACTAAAGTGGCTAATCGAATCAAAGATGACCATAACCGCAGTGTGCTACTCAGAATTGCTGATGAGGAGCTCCGCCATGCTCGCATCTGGGAAGGATATACCAAAGTAGAGGTCAAGCCAAAGCGGTTTAAGATTTGGTGGTTTTCTTTACTCTCGCGCATCTTTGGCTTTACCTTTGCTCTCAAACTTCTCGAACGGGGAGAAGGAATCGCCAGCGAAGTGTACACTTCGATTGCCGATGAAGTACCGCTCGCCCTAACAATTGCCCATGATGAAGATCGTCATGAACAAGAATTATTGGCACTCCTAGATGAAGAGCGACTGCAATATGTTGGTTCGATGGTATTAGGGCTTAGTGATGCATTAGTCGAACTTTCTGGTACGTTAGCGGGTCTTACCTTTGCCCTCCAGAATACTCGTCTCATTGCTCTTTCTGGCCTTATCACAGGCATTTCTGCTACGTTATCGATGGCAAGTAGTGAATACCTCTCATCTCGTTCAGAAGGGAATAGTAAAACTGCCCTCAAATCGGGGCTCTATACGGGGGTAGTCTACCTAGTGACGGTCGTTTTCTTAGTCTTGCCCTACCTGCTCGTACCCAACGAAAGTGTCATGTGGGCTTTGGCAATCATGCTAGCCACGGTAGTCTTAATAATCCTTGGTTTTACCTATTACCTCTCTGTAGCTAAAGATGTCCCTTTCCTAAAAAGGTTTGGTGAAATGGCTGGTATTAGTTTAAGTGTTGCTACTATTTCGTTCTTTATTGGAATAATTGTCAAAAAGACCTTAGGAATCGATATTTAACCCATTTCGACATGGATGCCTTCCAATTGAACTTCGGTATGACCAATAATCGTCCCAGCTACACCTTGATCGAGCAAGGCTTGGATCACAGCTCCACTTTGCTCCTGGGGCACTGCGACTAAAAGTCCTCCTGAAGTTTGAGGATCAAAGAGAACAAATTTATAAGCCTCTTCTAGTGCATCAAAGCCGCTAATATATTGAGAACGATGGGCAATATTTGTATAAGTTCCCCCAGGTACAACCCCTTTTTTGGCATAGGTCAGGGCTTTATCGAGAAGAGGAACAGCAGAGATTTGAATCTTTGCTCCCACTTTATTACCAAGCCCCATCTCATAGAGATGACCAAGTAATCCAAAACCAGTGACATCGGTACACGCTGAAACAGGAAAAGAAGAAAGCACTTCAGCAGCTGTTTTGTTTAAGTGCTGCATGACCTCTAGTACAGAGAGTTCCTCCTCTTGAGAAGCCAAAGAAGCGCGCACTGCGGCATTAACAAGGCCAACTCCGATGGGTTTAGTTAAAATGAGTACATCACCAGGTTGCCATCTGTTATTGTGCCAAATTTTATGGGGATGGACAAATCCATTCACACATAATCCAAATTTGAGCTGGGCATCTCGAATGGTATGCCCGCCTACTAAAGCAGTCTCAGCTTCAATTAAGGCATCTAAAGCACCCTCCATGATCTGGCGCAAGTAGGCAATATCGAGAGTTTCATCGGGAAAACAAACCAAACTTAGCGCAGTTTTAGGTTGAGCAGCCATAGCATAGACATCACTTAAGGCATTGGCAGCCGCAATTCGCCCAAAAATCCAGGGGTCACTACAGACAGGGGGAAAGAAATCGACTGTTTGCACTAATGCTAGTTCCTCACTAATAGCATAGACACCACAATCTTCAGCATGGGTAAAATCACTGATTACCTTAGGATATCGCGGCTGACTTAGGCCACATAAGGCCTTATCTAAAAGACCTGGTGCAAGTTTAGCTCCGCATCCTGCAAATTGGGATAGTACCGCATCTTTTTCCATAGAACTCCCTTTTGTATCAACGCTTGGCATGAAAACCATCGATAGCTTCAAGAACTGCCCCGCCAATAGCTCGCGCTTTATCAGACATGGTTTGGCAATAATCACTTGCAGAGCGGGGGTCGATATCGGCAATCTTAAAACCGGCGGTTACGATCAAGTCATCATGAAGTAACCCGCGCAAGACTCCGTCGATCGTGGCAGGAACCTCAACATCGCCAACAAGTGCAATGATTTGATCTTTTACAACATGATCTGTAATCTTTGCTTTGCCTGTAAATCTACCCGCTACGGGGGAGTGGATGACCCTTTCAGCACTATACCCTTCGATAGTCCCTGGAATACCCGTATTAGCCACTGCCGCTCCTTGGGTAATAAGGCGTCCTAAATCATGCCCACGTTGTGTTTCAACCACTACATGACAATCTTGAGGTGCATTGAACCCAGGGCCTAAGGCAACGACAAAGGGGGCCATGGTACGCTTCGTCCCCATATTCCGTTTAGCCATAATAGCATCGACTACCACCATTGGAGCCATTGTTGCAATAGATTCACCTTTTGGATCGACAAGTAGAGCTACCGAGCCACTATCCATAATAGATTTAGCCGCTCTGGTCGAGTCACCCCGGCGACAGATAACACCTTCAACTTCGACAGCTCCCTCATAAACCGCCTCAGAAAAGGCCACCGTGCGACGGATGGTGGTCGGTTGATTTGTTTCTAAAGCTAGCACCCGATACCCAGCCCGATGCAAGCGATGAATAACACCGGTGGCTAGATCCCCAGCACCTCGTACGACGACCAGATTTTCAGCTTTATCGCGTAAAGATTTTCCCGTTTTGTTGTTAAGAACCATCAGTAGTTCCGCGACAGCACCCACCGCTATCTGGTTCGGTGTTTCAGAACCGATGTCGAGGCCGAGGGGACTATAAAATCTTTCGAATGGATTTGTCTTAATCTCTTTAAGAGAGCGTTTGTATCCATTTACTTTGGTACGACTACCTAACATACCGATATAACGAGCTGGAGAGGTGATAACTTGTTCCAAGAATTGTTTATCGAGATTGTGAGTAGCAATAATTAAGGCGCAGTCCTCATCAATCTCTACAGAAGCAAGAGCCTCATCAACCGTGGCACCAAGGTGGAACAAGCTGACCCATGGAAAACGCTCCTTAGTCCCGAACTCAGGACGAGTCTCTACCAGTTCAATAAAAAAAGAACAAGCAGAAGCTAAACGGGCAATCTCAAGATTCACGTGTCCGCCCCCAATGAGTATTAACCGTTTTGCAGGAGGAATAATTTCAATGAACAGCTCAACAGCTCCACCACAGTGGTGTCCATCACTTATACTAAGTGATATTTCCATAACATCGTTCTTGCCAGTACCAATTAATTCACACGCACGTTGGATAGCTGTATGTTCAGCAATTCCACCTCCTACCGTGCCAAAAGTGGATCCGTCAGCTAAAACTATCATTTTAGCCTGACTTCTAGGAGTTGATCCTTCACTTTTTATTATCGTAACTAGGGCAAAAGCAATATTCTGCTTCTCTAACTCGGCTGCTTTTTCAAATATATTCACATCCACTCCTTAGTAGCTTTTGTATTAGCTACCTCCTGATAATAATAGAGTTTATCTTTTTTCCAAGAAATACCAGCTAAGCTAAATCCACGACCAACCCACTCTTTTGTTAGTTCTCTTGGTATTGCGTGTATCTCTAAAGATGAAAGTGTATCTAATTGATTACATAAAACTACCACTGGTAGATCATAACACCCCTTAAAAACTCCCTCCGCATGTTCCAGCAACCTTCGATAGACTTGCAAGGTCACTGTTGGAGAACTGTCTGCTGTAAGTTGACGATATCGTTGCAAAAGATAGAACACCTGCTCATCTAAAACTTTCTTCAAAGCACCAAAGCCTACTAGGGCAATGACGGCCGTCGTCATTGGATAGATCACGGGATCTCGAGGTGCATGTATTTTAAGGGGTAAGGCTCTTCCTCCATCTCCTTCGATCAAGACTCGATCGAACTGCGGTGCTATTTGCTTGAGAAGGGCCAGCGGAACACTTGTAAATTTAGCTCCCGTAGAAACTCCTAGGAGAGTCACTTTTCCAGCTTGAGCTTGGACGCGCGGAGGCTTACCTTCATCATAGATATACATATGATCAAACGGATACGTATGGTAGTCGGGGTGGACCATCCTCGTTGAGGTTGTTACCAAGACAGAAAATCCTTGATCGGCCCAATAGCGCCCTAAACGCTCAATAGTAGTGGTTTTTCCACCACTACCGGTTACAGTAAGACAACAAGGTTTTTGACTATAGAACGGAGTTAAAAGATTGTTGAGGAAGGCTTCTACATCGCGTGTTGGGTAAACCATACTTTGAGTCTACCACCACCCCATTATGCAGTCAATAATACAACGGGAGAGGTACGGATAAACGGTACCACGTTTCTTAATTCAAGGGTATACTGCCTAGAGGAGGAAATCCAATGCGTTATCTCACCTTACCCCCCATCTCCACCCCTTTTTCTAAGATCGCCTTGGGCAGTACTAATTTTGGAACCACAATTTCTCAATCAACAGCTTGGCACATGCTCGATGCATTCTTCCTTGATCAAGGAAAGACTCTCGATACGGCACGGGTCTATGGGCAAACCGATTCAGAAGGTCGAAGCACTAGTGAGAGGATTATTGGCCAATGGATACGCAAAAATGGTATAAGAAATCAGATCACATTAATCACGAAAGGGTTACATCCTAGCCCTGATGGGAGTAGCCGGTTTAGTTATAAGAACCTGATGCTTGACATCAATCGTAGTCGAGAAGAGTTAGAAACCGACTTTTTTGATTTGTGGTTTTTCCATCGCGACGATCCGTCTCTTCCGGTTGCCGAAATAATGGAGATGGTCGCCCCGTTGGTGCAATCTGGTGTTATTCGTGCCCTAGGTGCATCCAATTGGACGGTCAGCCGGATAGAAGAGGCTAACCAATATGCACAAGAACATGGATTACCTTTGTTTATTGTGAGTGAAATCCAATGGAGTTTGGCAACAAGTACGCCAGCTGCTTGGGGCGATTCGACGCTAGTGTGCATGGACGAAACTTCCCTAGCTTGGTATCGCCAACAGAACATGCCGGTATTTGCCTACTCTTCTCAAGCTCGTGGTTTTTTCAGCAAGGCTATTGAAGATGGTTTTGCAAGATTACAAGAAAAGACTAGAACACGGTTCTACAGTGCAGAAAATCTAAAAAAACTGGAACGAGTCCGAACGCTAGCAACTAATCTTCACCTCAGTCCAGCAGCTATTGTTACTGCTTATATTACCAATGAAACACCTTCATCGGTGGCTATTGTGGGTTGTTCGTCAGTTGAACAACTCAAGGATACACTTAGTGGCGGTGATGTTATCCTCACACCGTCACAATTAGCATTTTTAAACCAGGGGGAATATGATGCAACATGAAGTAACAGAAAAACAAAACTTATTAGATGCTCAAGGTAAGATTATTGAAGAGGGGTGGGCCCGCCGCCCGGTCTGGCGCTATGATCGCAAACATGTACGGGCTTCAGCTTTACGCATCAAAGAGTGGGATTATTATTCGATTATGTCCCACAAACATTCATTTAGCCTCTGTGTTACCTTCAGTGATTTAGGTTTTTCAGGTCTCTTTGCAATTGCCTATATTGATCTTGCTACTGGTAAAGTCGCCCAAAAAGATGCGATAAAGTTGTTAAGTATGGGTAAATTAGGTTTAAGTCCCCATTCCGGTGATCATGCTGTAGCGTGGGCTAACAAAAAAATGCGTATTGCGTTAAGTCGCAAAGAAGAGCGCAGACGTATTTTAATCGGGGCTCCTGACTTAGTTTTACCCGATGGCCGCATTGGTCTTGATGCTGATCTCACCCTTGTCCAAATCCCCACGACAGAAAGTTTAAATATTGCCACTAGTTGGAAAGAAAAACGGACCGCATTCTACTTAAATGAGAAGATAAATTGCCTGGCAACCAGCGGAACTGTCCGTCTCGGCAATGAGAGTATAACATTGAAGCCAAATGAGACTTTTAGTGTCCTTGATTGGGGCCGGGGTCGGTGGACCTATGTTAATCGTTGGTTTTGGGCCTCAGCTTCTGGTATGCTAGATAACCACTCGTTTGGCTTCAATCTCGGGTATGGATTTAGCGACCGCTCAGCTGCAAGTGAAAATGCTATCTTCTACGATCACAAAATCCATAAAATTGCAGAAATTACCTTCAACATTCCTGAATCAGGCTACACTGAACCTTGGGTGATTACTAGCAGTGACAACCGGTTTGAAATGACATTTAAACCAGTAGTCGACCGCCAGACAAAAACTAATTTGCTCCTCATTAAGTCAGATCAACACCAAGTGTTTGGTTATTTTAATGGTATTGCAGTCTTGGATGATGGTACTAAATTAGTTGTTGAAAACTTCCCTGGCTTTGCCGAAGATGTCTTTAATCGGTTCTAACTAGAGACTTTTTCGCTCTATTTCTAAAACTACATCTTTACTTGCTGCCAAGGAGTGCATCCTTTCGATTCTATTCTCGATTGCTCGCACCGAACAATGAAAACGTTGGGTTAAATCCTTCATTGAAGTCCCTTTGCACCATTCAAATAAGAGATCCATCTCATCGATATCTTTCCGGCGTAAATGCCAATCTCGTGTAAAATAAGTTTCACTAAAAGTTCGACCGCAAGTCGAACATCTATACCGGCGCAGCTTCTTATCGGGTTCTTTGGGATTACTATAATAACCATGGGGTTGATACCACCGTTTCTGAGCAGCATGCTCAGGGTTATGATAACGACATTTGCTATTAGGACATGTTTTAATTGTAGTATATTGCATGTTTTTTAGCCTCCTTTATAACAATTATCGTGTTCATTATACTATTGCTTCAATTTAGATAAACTGATTGACTGCCTTGCACAAAGAGTCACTATCGTATAGAGTTAGCGCAGTATCCCACCTGACAAGCTCGTCTGTGATACACTCAGATTTAGGAGACTCATGCAACAATTAGAAAAATTTTCAGCTCTCGGTCTTTCAGACCGCACTATTAATGCCCTCTTAGCGAAAGGCTTTGAGGAACCTACGGCTATTCAAGCCGGCTGTATTCCCTTGCTTTTAAAAGAACAAGTCGACGTTGTCGGAAAGGCCCAAACAGGAACCGGTAAAACTGCCGCGTTTGGTTTGCCTATATTGGAAATCGTAAAACCCGAGATAAACTCGGTACAAGCCCTAATTCTCTCCCCTACGCGGGAATTAGCCGTCCAGGTAGGAGCCGAAATTGAATCGCTCCAAGGAGATCGTTCACTACAGATACTACCTGTATATGGTGGATCCTCTATGGACTTACAAATTCGACGCCTGAGAAGAGGTGTCCATGTCGTAGTAGGAACACCTGGTCGACTGCTTGACCACCTCAGAAGGGGAACCTTAGACCTTTCGGCAGTAAAATTCGTCGTGCTCGATGAAGCTGATGAGATTCTCAATATGGGGTTCATTGAAGACGTTGAAGCCATCCTCGAATTAACTCCTGTTGATAAGCGGATGCTCTTATTTAGTGCGACGATGCCTAAGCCTATTCTCACCCTTGCTGAACGCTTTATGCACGAGTACCGTCTCGTTGATATCAAGGAAGAAAATAGTACCCCATCTTTGACCGACCAGCACTATTATGAGGTGCGAGAAGGGGACAAAATTGAATTGTTGTGCCGTCTTATCGACATTGCTCCTGATTTTTATGGCCTGGTATTCTGCCGGACTAAAATGATGAGCGATGATGTTGGAAGGATGTTGATTGACCGTGGTTATAATGCTGAAGTCATTCATGGTGATTTAGCCCAGAAACAGCGCGAACTCATTCTCCATAAATTACGAGAAAAACGGATCAGTATCTTAGTTGCCACTGATGTTGCCGCTCGGGGAATTGATGTTCAGGATCTATCGCATGTCATAAATTACACTATTCCACAAAATCCAGAGACTTACATTCACCGCATTGGACGCACCGGCCGAGCTGGTAAACAAGGTTGTGCGATAACCTTTGTTACTCCAAGTGAAATGCGCCGATTCACCTACATCCGTCGTATGGTAAAAAGTGATATCGTCAAAGAGCGCATCCCAGATGTCCAAACTGTGGTAGCCATCAAGCGCGAACGTATTATCAACGGGATAGCTGAAAGAGTTGGGAAAGAAAACTATAGTGATTATATCCCGATGGCCCAAGACCTACTCGATATTCATGATCCAGTTGCTGTGGTTTCAGCTCTGCTTGAACGTCATTATGGCAACCAGCTCGATGTCCACTCCTATAAACAGCTCCGCATTACTGAAGACCGTAGCCGTAGCCGTAGCCGTGACGATTCAAAACGTCCACCACGTCGTGACGATCGCTATGGGCAACGTGGAGATGACTGGGACCGCCGTCGTGGTGATACTGATGATGTCCGCTTATTCATCGCCAAAGGGCGCACTTCGGGTATGACCAAAAGACTCTTAGTAGATTATATTAAAGAACAAGCCCATGTTACTGACCGTGAACTTGATGCCGTGCAAGTAATGGACGACTTTTCTTTTGTTACGGCCCCTTATGAAGCGGCTGAGCTAATTATTAAATCGTTCTCGCGCATAGAAAGTGATGGAAAACCTATTGTGACCCGAGCTCGTCCTGACAATCCTAATGGGAGGCATTTAGCTGGAAAACGTCGCTCTGGACGTGACAGCAGCCCTTCTTCGCGAGATTCAGGCGCTTTTCAAGAACGCTTTGATCGCCGTGATCGATCCTCTTTTTCATCAGATAGAAGTACCCCCTCATTTACTAAAAAGGGGTCCAAGAACCGTTCTAAACAGGGCGGCTATAAGAAAAAATCTTCAAAAAAACGCTAAG
>JAQVOO010000249.1 GCA_028702575.1 Sphaerochaetaceae bacterium | reverse complement strand
TTACCAAGGGTTCAATAAAGCCATAATAATCGGTATTCGTCCCTTTCCATAGATTCTTAGCTCGCACGATAGTGTTACAACTACCTATTTGTTTAACTTCTCGGGTAATTTTTCCTAAATAGGGAAGCACTTGTTGTTTCAGGGGAACTGTCACAGAAACTCCCGATATTTTTAACATTTCAGCTAAGATAAAAAACGATCGCACCGCATCAACCTGGAAAGGAAGATAGATTGCATTAAAATTAATCTCATGAAACCCAGGGTTTTGAATCAAAGGGGAAAATGAGTGGACCACAGGATTACCAATTACACCAAAAATGCGAGTTCTATCATCAACCTTATCTGCACGATATATTTCTTTCATGTTTTTCGCTGAAATTTGCCCTGGAGCAACCGGTTTATCGGCGCAATAGGTTACCATTGATCCGACTCGTTTATAAAGTATACGGGAAGGGAGTCCAAAATCCCCCATCCCTAGTACGATTTTCTTCTCGATCTCATCTAATTCTGTTTTTACTCGAAAAATTGTAATAAGGTCGAGCACCGATTGTGGAGTAACTGCCATTTTAGGAATATCCCCCCGGGCCGCTATTTTAGAAATTCGGTGAAAAATATCGGAAGGAATCCCATTAAAATCATGTACCGATCTAATAATGGTGATATCACGAGTGCGTGCTTTTTGCTCCACACTGGAGCGTTTTACATCATCTTCAATATCTACATAGGCAAAATCACCATCTAAGCAACTGTTTAAAAGTGTTGCCCGAGTCTTTTCAGTGCCTGTAAAAGCGCCCCCGTCGGACTTTCTCCGACACGTCAAAATAACGGGAACTTCAACCAAGTTTGGGAAAGAAACAGCTTGAGACCGTTGACCCTCTTCTAAGAGATCGAGCCGTAACTCCACGAGATCAAGGTAAGGCCGGTTTCGTTTATATTGACTAATATTTTCTTCGATTGAGCTACCGGTTAGAACTAAACAAATCATCAAAGGTCCTCCATATCCCAATCGTGGTGCAAACCCATAGAAGGACTCCTTGCATCCCGAGGCGTCGTTATGGTACCTTTTATCATACTCGTTACTGTACGAATCTGCAACACCTTCCCTAATTGAGGAGCACATGGGCACACTACAACTGCAAAACATTAATCTCGCATATGGTGGAAGGGATCTACTTAAGGAGGTCTCGTTAACCCTCTCGGCAAGAGCACGCGCAGCCTTAACGGGAGCTAATGGATCGGGAAAATCTACCCTCCTACGCATTATTAGTGGGGAGATTACTAGTGACAGTGGTTTTATAACCACTTCAAAAGGGATGCGAATTTCGTATTTGCCCCAATCGGATATAGTTCATTCTGGGACGAGTCTCTTTCTAGAAGTAGAAAAAGGCTACTTTCGCTTTGCCCCCATCCTGGCTAGAAAACAGGCCATTGAACACGAATTGTCCAATATGGGGATCTCTGACAGTGCTCATGCTCTTATCGAGGAATTGCATCAGATCCAAGAGATGCTCTTATCTACCTCTTATTTTCGTAGAGAAGCCTATATTGAACAAGTTCTAAAAGGACTTGGTTTTTTACGCCAAGATTTTAATAGGAATTGTGAAGAGTTCAGTGGCGGCTGGCAGATGCGAATTGCTTTAGCCAAGGTATTGGTCGAAGAACCGGATGTATTACTCCTTGATGAACCAACGAACTACCTCGATATTGAAGCTCGCATCTGGTTGCGCAATTATATTAGACAATTTAAGGGCATGGTGGTGATGGTCTCCCATGATCAAGATTTTTTAGATGAGACTGTCGAAGAAGTGTATGAACTGTTTAACGGAAATTTGACCCGTTACAGTGGTAATTATTCAGCGTATCAAAAACAACGAACGCAAGAATTAGAACAAATTGAAAAAGCTTTCCGTATACAACAAAAAGAGATTGAAAGAACACAACAGTTTATCGAACGTTTTCGCTATAAAGCTTCCAAAGCCAAACAAGTGCAAAGTCGTGAAAAACAACTAGAAAAACTTGAAAAAGTAGAAATACCACCCCACCTTGGAACCCTCTCCTTCTCCTTTCCTGACCCACCTCATAGCGGTAATGATGTCATCATTGTGGAGGGGCTAACCAAAAATTATGGAGATCTCCCTATATTTCAAGACCTCTCATTAGTAGTGAATAAAGGAGATCGCTTAGCGGTAACTGGTCGTAACGGTGCTGGTAAATCGACACTTCTACGCCTTATAGCCCAAGTTGATCGGCAGTTTGGGGGAAAGTTGCAATTAGGAGCTGGAGTTAAAATAGGCTACTTTGCCCAAGATAGTGAAGATACCCTTAATCCGGCCAATACAGTTCTGGAAGAAGTAGAAGCCATTGCTGATACTTCTGACATCCCTCGGCTTCGAACCCTTCTCGGTTCTTTCTTGTTTAGTAACGATGATGTCGATAAACGCATCTCTATTCTCAGTGGGGGAGAAAAAAGTCGCTTAGCCTTAGCAAAAATATTATTACACCCCGCTAATCTTTTATTACTAGATGAACCGACTAGCCACCTCGATATCAATGCCAAAGCAATGTTGTTAGAGGCCTTAAAGGCCTATCAGGGGACGGTGGTATTTGTCTCCCATGACACCCACTTTATTAAAAATATTGCTAATCGAATCCTCTATTTAAGTGAAGACCCCCCTGAGTTATTTGAAGGGGACTATTCTTATTTCTCTTGGAAGCTTGAACAAAAGGAGGCTTTTGAGCCTACACAAACAGAACAAGAGAGAGT
>JAQVOO010000248.1 GCA_028702575.1 Sphaerochaetaceae bacterium | reverse complement strand
CTCGCTTCTGTTGGAGTAACTCCAAAATGTTCCATAGTATTCACGATCTTTTTAATAGTGCCAATAAAATACATTTTCCCGATTCCAGCACCAACAGCTGAACTGAGATTGATGGTTAAAGAAGAAGCTCCGCCATCAAAAGGAAGATTCATGAAGAAACGCACCCCCCCTGCCACTTGATAATAGGCAGGAAAGGAGCCAATAGAAAATGCATAACTCTTAAAATCACCGGAAGCTGCCGCATTCATCCGCAATCCGGTGGAACCAAGTTGAAGATAACTCCCTCTCGATGACAAATCTAAGTGAGTATTTTCTGTATGATTAATAAAATAATAATCACCGGCTACCGCAGTTGTTATAGAAAAAGGAGTTGCCAAATTTTTATTATATAAAATTTCAAATGCATCATTACCCCCTAAATTACCTGATAGATACAAATTTTGGTACGTATAGGGTACATCCAATGTGTAGAGAGATGGAAACGAAACTGCAAATAATAGCGCTGGCATTAGGAAAACTAATAATAGAGCGATAATTACTTTCTTCATACAGGGACTCCTTCACTAGTGTTTTCTGTCTATAGTATGAAGGGTCAATCCAATATTTGCAATAAAAAGTTACTTATTGTCATTATCATTGTCTTTTAATACTTATATCTGGTCCTATAGCTCTATTAATTTTTGTATTTGATTGCATACACACAAACTAAAAGTGATGCAATTTAGCTCCACCTATGTCTTGTAGCACTGCTAATTTATGAGGGAACCTGTCTATAACAGGGTCCCTAGTACTATTCACTTTGTTTCTCTGGTTCTATTCTTTGTTACAGGATTATCACTTTAGAGAAAACCTTTTTCCTTAAGATAGTTCTCAGCCACCACGCGAGGCGATTGTCCCTCTACCGCTATGCGACTATTTAGTGTCTGCAGGGTTACAAGATCCAAACTTTTGAATACTGGTTCAAGAATCGTTGCTATTTCAGGGTGTTTGGCAAGAACTTCTCCCCTAATTATAGGAGCTGGAGCATATACTGGCTGAATATTACGAGTATCTGTAAGGTGTTACAGTATGTTGCTTGATTTAACGTAGTGGAATAACCTCATTCTAGGCAAAACATATTCCCCACTAATCGTTAAGACGAATAGTGTACTGCTCTTTGTGATATTCTTTTAATTGCTCGAGCCTATTTCAAAAAACATTCAAGTCAACGGTTTTTTCTGTACAATACTCTAAATTCTCTTTAAAAATCCCGTTCATCGTTCTTGTGGGTAAAACACTTAATCATACCTATAATATGCCTGGTTTACGGGTGTCGTCAAAAAATGTAAGGTGCAAAACTTACAACCAAAATCCTCCGCCACGGGTAACATGTTGAATTAAAAGGGATAGATATTTTCTATTTTAATACAAATTTAGCATCTTGAAGTGTCTCCTTTATTTTATACTACAGGAAAGCTGGAGACCTCTAACATAACTCCGCCCTGCATCCAAAAAACATAGTGTGGACATAAAAAACCTTGATTTGTAAGATAGGGACCCTTAGAGTGTAATGGATAGATGTAAAAATATAGTTATGCGTTACACGGACAAGTTTGTTGAGGAGCAAGATAAATTCAGTTGTGTCGTAATAAAACTACTATGATTGGATAGGAAAGGATGAAATGAATCAAAGCGAGCAAAGAATCTTAGAAATGATTCAAAAAGGAGAAGGTATTGACCAAGAATTCAAAGAATGTCAAAACCAGATTAATCGCGATGTTTATGAAACGGTGTGTGCCTTCCTCAACCGGCACGGAGGAACAATCTTTCTCGGCGTTAAGGATTCAGGTGAAATTCAAGGAGTGAATCCTGCTTCGATAGAGCAGATTCGCAAAGATTTTATAACTGTTGTGAATAATTCACAAAAAATATCTCCACCGACTTATCTCTCGATTGAAGAAGTGTTTGTACATGGAGTTCCATTACTTCGCATCTACGTACCGGAAAGTTCTCAGGTTCACCGGTGTGACAGCCGTATATTTGACCGCAATGAAGATGGCAATCTGAACATTACTGATCATACTGCACAAGTGGCTCAACTCTATCACCGCAAGCAGACGACCTACAGTGAGAATAAAATATATCCTTATGCTAGCTTGGACGATTTGGAACCGGAGTTAATTACCAAGTGCCGCAAAAAGAGCTGTTTTGCGCCAGAACGATCATCCATGGAAAGATCTAGACGATTTTGATTTACTCAAAAGTGCTCAACTATATCAAACAAATATTGAAACTGGTGTGAGCGGTGTAACTCTAGCCGGATTGTTATTGTTAGGGAAACGATCAGCACTCCTTTCAGCAGTCCCCCATCACCGAACTGATCTTATTTTACGTAAAGTTGACTTGGATCGCTATGATGACCGAGATTTTGTCGATGCAAACCTAGTTGAAAGTTATGATCGAATCTTGGCTTTTATTGCTAAGCACTTACCAAACCCTTTTTACCTTGAAGGTACAACCAATATTAGTATCAGAGACGTAATTTTTCGAGAAGTTGCTTCGAATATCTTGATTCACAGAGAATATACCAATGCGTTTCCAGCAAAATTAGTTATTGAACGAGGTCGTGTCTGGACAGAAAATAGCAACAAACCACACAGTTTTGGAGTGTTAAATCCCAATAATTTTACCCCATTTCCCAAAAACCCAGTAATCGCAAGCTTTTTTCGAGAAATCGGTCAAGCTGACGAATTGGGTTCCGGAATGCGCAAGCTGATGAAATACGG
>JAQVOO010000247.1 GCA_028702575.1 Sphaerochaetaceae bacterium | reverse complement strand
CATCCCACAATAGTAGTGTCCTAAAATACCAAAACGAGTCCCTTTCAACTCTGCTTTTACCTTAATTGCGGCAATCCACCCATCAATCTCTTGCCAAGCTTGTGGATCATCTAACCAGCCGGTAACGATTTCGTACCTGATATCGGCATTATTAAAGACATGGGCAATTTCAGGAACACTACAAGATTGACAGTGAGCAAGCCACTCTCCCGTCATCTGGCCACGATCTTTTAGAGCATTGAAACTCTCATAGTCGATTCTCGCCACCGGTTGGAGATTAAGAATAATGATCGGAACTTGTACGGCTTGGGCTACCGGTAACACAGTATGCGAAAGGGCATAGGTAGAAATATACAAAAAGACCGCCTCAACACATTTACTGCGAAATAGATCACCAACTTGTCGTGCTGTATCGGGATTATCGACGAGACCTCCATCGATTATCTCAACGTTATCGTGCTCTTTCATCCGCTTGACAATTGAATCTTGGTATCCTTCCAATCTTTCTCGCAACCCAGAGAACTGGGGCCAATAGGTATCAAGACCGATGCCATAAATGCCAATTACAGTAGGCTTGCTCATAGCTATTTTGACTCCTTTTACTTTTCAATCTAGATGAAACACCTCAATAAGGGTGGTACAAACTGGAGAATTGTCGGAGTTGACTTCCATTATATCGGCCATATAGTCCCACCATCTACCCATAATTGGTTGATCGGCGAGCACAAAGGGACTCTCGCCGTCCTCTATTTTTTGGACGGCAAAAAGCTTGAGACTGTTGGGATCAAGGAAAATTGAATAATCAGATATACCCGCTTTTTGCAACAAGGCGCGTAGCTCAGGCCAAATCTCGGCATGTCTTCGTCTATATTCATCGACAAACCCAGCTTTCAGTTGCATAGTGAATGCAACCCTTTCCATCACTATCCTCCTTGCAAAGAATATTTACTTTGCGACCATATTTGCTCGATAGCTCTCCACTTCCCAGTTACGAATAAAATTTATCTGATTTGCATCCATAAAGCGCGGACCCCCAAAACTTTCAGTGAAAGCCGCAACTTTGACTGTGTCTAAAAATAACAACAAAGCAGCTTCGTTAATCGCAAATACAGCTGTTTCTTGTACAGCTATAATTTTAGCAGGCACGCCATGCTCAATTTCGAAATTCTTAAACAATTCAATGAGCACTGAAACAGTATCTTTTGCGAAAAACACAGTTTTATCGACCCACAATGGGGCAAATCCGCTATAGACAATATGGTCAGGAGTGTAGGAAGAAGAGATTGAAGCAAATGATTCTAAGTTACTCAACCGTGTCGATAATTCACGATTAGCAATAATAGGATATGGTTGTTTGCCACCATAGTAAGTTTGCATCGCTTTTTGGACTAAGGCGACATGGGCCGCATTGGGCTTCACAACGGTAAAAATAGGTTTGCGGACTATTGAACGCTGCAAAATATCCATAATATCCTTATAACATTGATCAATTTCTTGAATGGTGTTTGCCGCCACAAAAACTCCATGGTTCTGTAAAAGTATCAAAGAAGCATCCTTAGCATTCTTCTTCTTATATTCCGCCTGTGCATCACGAACTGTTTTTGCTAAAATATAACCAGGATTTACCAACGGAATCCAAAGCGCTTCTGGAAACAAACGTGCTGCTGCGGTTTTTCCACTCTGAGAGCAAGTTAAACCATTAACAATGGCAGGATGTAAGTGGACCACATAGCGAAAAGGGATAATGGCGTGCAAAAGAGCCTCAACACTTGGACGGGCGGTCTCTCCATCGGAGCGGCTGGCCATCATATCGGCTAATACTTCCTTTTCACGTTGCGTGGGATCTTCAGGGTATGTCTTGTTCCAGATAGCTTCTAATCTAGGTAACGACATGGCTACGAAACCACTAGCATCGATGTTTGCCAAAGCGTGTCCAGAAGCTTTCACATACATAACATCGTCTATTTTAAGCGAGGTATTGCCACCACCGAGTAACACATACCGAGCATCACTACCATATCTGCGAGAAACTTCTAAAAGTTTTGTAATATCATGTTGCATAATTATTTTCTCTCCTTAAGAACACTTTCTGCATAGGAAGCGACTTTACCAATAATTTCAAAATCATCGGGAGCTTCAAACTTCTGGCAATAACGTTGCCAGACCGCACCAAAGGGGAGAGTATGCAAAGCCTCCAACATCCCCATTTTCGCATATCCATTACCGGCAGCTTCTAATTCGACTAATTCTTCATGTGGTTCTAACAAGGCAAACAGCAGTGCTTTGCGGGCAGAACGTGCTCCGGTAGCCCAAGCACCAATGCGGTTGATTGAAGCATCAAAGTAGTCCAGGCCGATATGAACATTCTCTAATTTACCACTGCGCACTAACTCTTGCGCTACATGCCGCACTGCATCGTTAAATAAGACGACATGGTCACTATCCCAGTGCATAGGTCGACTAACGTGCAACAAAACCTCATCTTGGAAAAGAAGAATAGAGGAAAGCTTATCAGAAATATCTTCTCCAGTATGAAAATGCCCCATATCGATACAGAGCATTTTGTTGGCATGTGCTGCGTAATTCATATAGAACTCATGGCTTCCAACAACAAAAGCTTCACTGCCAATGCCAAACAATTTTGTTTCAATAGCGTCCCGCATATGGGCGGCAGGATAAGCAGTAGCAAAAATCTCATCCAAAGACTCTTTTAAAAGACGACGATACCCCATTTTATCAACAGTGAGATCTTTAGCGCCATCAGGAATCCAAGTATTTAAAATACAGGGGG
>JAQVOO010000061.1 GCA_028702575.1 Sphaerochaetaceae bacterium | reverse complement strand
TTGGCAAGGTTAGGTTCTTTTCCTTCAGCATCACGCGACACCTGCGAAAGGGCTACGATGGGTATCTGTAATTCTCGGGACAATGCTTTAAGAGAACGAGAAATCTCAGCTACTTGTTCGTGACGGGGTACATTTGGGTTAGCTTCTGGATTGATAAGACCAATATAATCAATAAAAAGTATTTTTATATCTTGTTCTCGTTTCATCCGTCGAGCTTGACTGCGTAAATCGAGCAATTTAATGTTAGGAGTATCTTGAATATATAACTTACCTTCATAGATTCGGCTGGCAGCATCAACAATACTGACCATGTCTTGACTGCGTAGTACCGCTGTACGAATTCGTTTGGAATCAACTCGAGCCTCAGCAGACAAGACTCTTTCCATAATTGCCATACTGGTCATTTCGGCTGAGAAAAATCCTACTGATATTTTATGGTGAATAGCCATATTTATGGCCATAGAAATTGCAAATGCAGTTTTTCCGACCGAGGGTCTAGCTCCAATAACAATAAATTCTGAAGGTTGGAATCCTCCGGTCATTTCATCTAATTGGGTAAATCCGGTTTTGACTCCATCGGTATTGCCATGTTTAACGCGATACATCAAGCGTTCTACTGTTTCGTTAACTAAGAAAGAACTCTCTTTATATTTTTCGGTAAAGGTGCCACTTGAAGATTGCAATTCGCTCATCTTGCGTTCATTTTCATCCATGACACTGGCGATATCTTGAGACTCATCAAAGACATCTTCTCGCATTTTACCGCTCAGTTCCAATAATGAACGACGCATACTGTGGGAGCGCACTATTTTCGCATAGTAAATTGCATTGGCGGTAGTGGGCACATCACTGGTTAGTGAGACTACATAGGCCATACCACCACAGAGATCTAACAAATTCTTGGATCGTAGAAACTCAGTGATGGTAATAAGATCGATTGTTTGGGAGCTGTGCTCCTGGTGAAAAGCAAGGATGGCATCAAACAATACCTGATGACCTGGTTTATAGAAGTCCTCCTTTCTTAAGACTTCAGTGACCTCACTGAATGCGTTTGGGCTAAGCATGACAGCTCCCAAGACAGCGCGTTCAGCATCATCATTATGCGGGGGTATTCTCCCTGCTGATAAAGCAGATGCCATATCTGAAACTACTCCTCGTCGTCTTCGTCAAATTCATCCTCTTCGATACCTTCAGCACCGTAGACTTCTTCTTCAACTTCCTCAACGATTTCTTCAACGACCTCTTCGTCAGTTGCAGTTTTCTTACTCTTAGCAGCAATTCTGGCGGCTTCTTTTTCTGCAGCAGCTTTCTCAGCTTGTTGCTTCTTAACTTCACCTTCACTGACTACTTCGATTTTCATTTCTGCACTTTCACCTTCATAGAGGCGAATTCGTACTGTATACGTTCCCACCATCTTAATGGCGTTAGAAGATATTTCGATTCGTTTGCGTTCAATTTCAATATCTTGTTTTGCTAAAGCCGTTTGGACCATGGTACTGGTCACTGCACCAAACAATTTTCCCGACTCTCCGGCAGAGACTGCCAAAGTTAAAACCATTTCATCAAGCTTTTCTTTAAGACTGGAGGCAGCTTTACGCTTCTCTTCTTTCCGTTTTTCAATTGCGGCAGCTCGGCTCACAAAAAGGGCTTGGTTGGCCTTATTGAACAATACGGCCTGACCTCTGGGTAGTAAGAAGTTACGAGCGTACCCGTTTTTTACAATTACCACATCCCCTTCTTCGCCGAGATTATGAACATCCTGGTTCAATATAACTTTCATAGAATGTATCTCCTTATCTATTCTTTCTATAGTCGATCCACGTTTCTGAAACTCCTAAAAGGGGTAATCCCAGCAACGGAATCAAATTCACTCCTGGTAATAGCGCCAACAGGAAAGATAGGATAAAAACTCTTGTCGAGGTTATCCTCGGATTTCTCCTTCGCATGAAGGCTGCTACAACTGAAATCCCTTGCACCATATAGAGCAAAGAGACAGTTAATGCAGTGTTCCATGCCACACTTTCCAAAAAAGGCATTTCTACCAATAGAGTCATCAATACTATAGTCCAACTTCCCAGAAAAATCCAAACACTATTTTCTGGTAGTTTCCAATGTGCCATTCGCTCTTGAAAGGTCGATTCTGACCGATGAATCAGGAGTTCACTTAACAAAACTGAAAAGCCAAACTGCCCAATAAAAATCGGTAAAAATCCTACTTTCAGGACTGTTACCACCGCATAAAATAATGCTTGGGTACTCATCCCTAACGGTAATTGCCCTCCCAAAAGGGTAGGAAGAACCATTTCAACCATCTGCTCATATATGTTAGCAGTGGCCAGTGCAGCTTGTGATCCACTGGAAAACCATAGTACTAAAATAAAACCCGTGATAGCCGCGAATGAAGCTGAGGCTAGTAATTTCACCAACATCCTCATTCGGTCCAATTCAATCCAAATTCCAGTCCCAATTAACAATGAAACTGGTAAATATAATCCAACGAGCAAGGGTCCTATTCCAGACGCCTCGCGTAACAGTTCTTTTAGACCAACTACTTGGCTCCCCAACAATATTAAGAATACTACACCTACAGGAATGAGAGCTAAACGTTTCGGCCTAAATTTGTTGGCAAAAAACAACAAAGGTACAATAAATAAGGTTGAGGAGGCTGCTATTCGGTACAAAATTAAAGAAAGCGCTACAGCTATAGCCCCGGACCGTACCATTGCTATGGTTTGCCGTTCCATACTATCCCCTATTATTTACGATCGAACGGTAAGTATGCCAATACTCTTGCCCGCTTGATCTCTGTTGTTAAAGCGCGTTGGTGTTTAGCACAGTTACCTGTAATCCGACTGGGTAGTATTTTTCCTCGTTCGGTTATGTATCTGCGGAGAAGGTCTGGGTTTTTGTAATCGGCAACCAAATTTTGGGTACAGAATTTACATACTTTTTTCTTAAAAGGGCCTCTCCGTCCACCTGAAAAGTGTCGGTCGTGGGAGTAGCCTCCCCGTCCTGTGCTCGAATCGCCACTACTTTTATCTCTATCATCACGCATAATTTTTTTTACTCCTTCATTTAAAATGGAATGTCATCGTCAAATTGTTCAGGTCCTGGGAACCCAGTTGGTGCCGACGGCACACGATTAGTTCCTTGTGGCTCATAGCTAGCCTGATTCGGACTACTAGGCCTACTAACAGGCGCACTATCAGTTGCACCGGAAGGAGTCCCTCCCAACAACTGTACATTGTTAGCGACGACTTCAATTCGACTACGACTTTGTCCGTCCTGTTCCCATCGGTTTTGGCGTAATTCCCCCGCAATACTGACTTGCTTCCCCTTGGTTAAATAAGGATTCAGTACTTCGGCAATCTTGCCCCAAACCACAATATCAAAGAAACTCACCTCTTCCTCGCGCTGATCACCTGACCTCTTTGTACGGTTCACAGCTATAGAAAATTTACTTATCGCAGTTCCACTGCTGGTGAATCTCAGTTCGCTATCGCGTGTGAGACGGCCGATGAGCACTACAATATTGGTGTCATTTGCCATAATTTTCTACTCCAGTTATTTAATTTAGACTTAATTGTCATTTAAGACGAACAAGAACTTCAATAAAGGTGTCATTAATTTAAAAGAATTATTGAAACCGTTAATAACAGAGGGATCAGCATTAATTTCTAAATAATAATAATGGCCCTTATCTTGTTTCCTGATTGGGTAGGCTAAATTTCGTATACCCATATCATCTTGTTTGGTTATCTCGACCTGTGCGGTGTTGAATTCCGCGAGAATCAGTTCAAGACCTTTGGCCGTCTCCTCTTCGTTTGCGTCGAAGATGACGGTAAATTCATATTTTCGCATAGTTCCTCCTTACGGACTATATGATCCACAAAGTGTGGATAAAGAGGTCAAAGTACCCTACCACAACAAATTCTAGCGTGTCAAGGCAAGCTGGATATAAATCACGACTTGCTGTGGACAAACAAAAAACAGGGTGTAGGTAATTCTAGAGCTTTGTAATTCCTGATTTTTTACTATTTTTTCGAACCCGCCTATATTCCAAATACCTTCTTATCTTACAGTATAGTCTAGGTGGATTGGCAAAAAAAGGACGGGTTTGGGCAACAATAGAAGTGAATAAGCGCTCGTTACACATTTTGTACGATTTTGAAAACCGCTTCCAGTCTAGTCTGCTCGGATCTGTCCACAATGTCTCAGCTCCTGCCACCAGCCGAGGAAATAAATGTTTGTCACGTTCCTTTCTCGTATGTATATCTTCTGTCCAGAGGAGAAATTCCCCTCCCATGATATTAGATCTTCGATTAGTCTTCCCATTGAGTAGCGCCCCATATCGATAGGCAGCACGGAAAGGAATAATTGAATGGGACAGGTTAAGGTATGTATAAAAATAGTTGCTCATGATCAGTGATCTTTTTCCAACTGTTTTTCTTTCATTTCTCAAGGGGTTCCATATCTGGCAGACAATTGATGGATCATAGTGCTCATCAATCGAATCATCCCAGAAGATAATAGTTTTCTCTTTCTCCTTAGCAACGTGAGCCATAGTATTGGCAAACCAACGCAATAATTCCTTTTCTTCTTTCAATCCAAGTTCCTTCATCTTTTTCTGACAATCAGAACATTCTTTCCACCTTATGAGTGGGATTTCGTCTCCTCCAAGATGAATAAAGGGGGCTGGAAATAGATCACAAACTTCATTGATAACACTCTTTGCAAAGATTAAAGCCTCCTCTTTGCCCAAGCATAGCAGTTCAGAAAAGATTCCTTCTCCTTGGGGAATGGAAAAAGGCCCTCCGGTGCAACTGAACTGGGGATAGGAAGCGAGTGCTGCAATAAAGTGTCCGGGCATATCAATTTCGGGAATAATGGTGATGTTCCTTTCGCTGGCGTAGGATAGTACCTTGCGTACATCCTCCTTCGAATAGAATTGTGGGCTAGAATTGGTGAGGTTGGGATAGCCATCTATTGCAAGCCTCCACCCCTGATCGTCTGTCAGATGCCAGTGAAGTATATTCAACTTGAGCGATGAGGCGAGATCCAACAATCGAAACATTTCAGGAAGTGGACAAAACGTCCTCGTAGCATCGAGGAGTAAACCCCTCCAAGAAAAAGAAGGACTGTCATGTATCTCACAACAAGGGATAGTGCCATTTCTGGCATCTATAAGCTGTTTAAAGGTTTGTACAGCATAGAAAGCACCCACAGCAGATTCAGCTTCTAGCATGCACCCCGTGGATGAAACATATATCGAATATCCCTCTTTTGGTAGTTTACCACTCGATTCCCTAAACTGTATTGAAGAGGAATGTCCTGGCTCTGCTAAGGTAACAGTTAGGTTACATGTGTCGGTCAACCAAGACTTCAACTGTCTTGAAGCAAAGCCAAATGTATCTTTTGTAATTGCAATGCTGAAAGCGTTGCCTAAAACAAACAATCCTGGATTCTGAATCACTTCCCCGTTGGGGTACGGTATTAGCAGCATATTTTTGCACATGTATGTTTTTCTTATTCCTTTGTGGCACCGGCAGCAAAGCCTTGTGCAATTTTATCACGAAATATAAGGTAAAAAATGATCATTGGCACTGTGCCTATCACCAAAGCTGAAAATTGCAAGCCGTAGTCACGTGACATGCCCCCAGCAAAACTATTGATGCCCACAGGAAGGGATCGGATGGCTATCTCGCTAGTGAGGGTCTGTACAAGAATGAACTCGTTCCAGTTACCCAAAAAAGTATAAATGAACATCGTAGATATGATGGGAGTTGCTATCGGAAGGATAATAGTAAAGAACACTTGTAGGTAGTTTGCCCCATCAATAATGGCTGATTCCTGCATAGCATCAGGTATGCCTTTGACGTAGGTGGTGGCAAGAAAGACCTGGAAGGGAAGACCAAAGGCAATATAAGGAATTATAACTCCCAGACGGGTATTTGCTATACCCAATTTCGTTTCCATGATGAACAGTGGAACGATTACGGAATGGACAGTAATAAGGAGCCCGAGGGTATAGAACATGTAGATAATTTTACTGAAATTGTACCTAAACTTTGAGAGAGCGTAGCCACTTCCCATCGCAATAATTACCGTTAGGACTGTGGATATCATTGAATAGAAGATACTGTTATAAAAGTAGACTCCAAGATGGCCCTGAACCCAGGAACGAACGAAATTTTGCAGGTACAAGGAGGTTGGAGGAGATAAAGGATTGCGGACGATATCGGAATGAGGTTTGAAGGAATTTAAGATCATCCAGACAATAGGGGCGATGGTTAGGAGGGTGAAAGTAATCATGACAAAGTACGCAATAACATTCCATTTTATTTTAGTTTTGTTCATGGCTTTCCTCCTACTCATATTTTTTTTCGATTTTTTTACTTGCAGACTGTAAAATCAAGATAAGACCCACCGAAAGCAGGACGATTATAATTGAAACCGCACTACCGAACCCGTATTTGTAGTATTTGAATGTATTTGTATACATGTAAATAGCTATTACTTCAGTAAAATGGGCTGGCCCTCCTCCTGTCATTGCGTAAATTAGGTCAAAGGCTTTAAGACTGCCTGCGATAGCAAAGATAGCAGTGGTGGTTATAGTACCCACCATGCTGGGGAGTATGATACGGAAAAACATCTGTCCTTCGGTGGCTCCGTCTATTTGAGCTGCTTCCAATACCGATGGGTTGATTTTCTGCAGGTTTGCCAAATAGATAATCATATAGGTCCCGGTATGCATCCAAAGCAGAACAAAGAGAATAGGAATTATCGCCTGACTTTTGTCTTCAAAAATCTTCATGACATATTGACTGTTACCGCTGAAGTTCCTGATCAAAGCTGTGACTATTCCTGAGGATGAAAAGATTTGATTCCAAAGAAGGGCAACGACAACAGGAGAAATGGTAATGGGAAGAAAAATCATAGTTTGGTAGAATTCTCCTCCCCTCACCATTTTTCTATGCAACATATAGGCAAGCAAAAACCCCAAGGGAATCTGGCCAAAGACCGAAATAGCCACAATGAGCATATTGTTCCTCAGCCCATGCAGGAACACAGGATCTGAAAAGATGTTGCGATAGTTTTCCAAACCAACAAACAAGCTCTTTCCGTATCCGCTCCATTTGGTAAAACTTAAAGAGAAGCTGTAGAAGACGGGGAATACTATCACTGCAGCAAAGAGGATGAGTCCTGGAGCGATCAGTAACCAATAACTTGCCATTTTTTGTTGTTTGAAAGTCATTATTCTCTCCAGAATAGGGAGGCCGTCCCTCTTCTTATTGGAAAAGCAGACGGCCAAAATCCCTAAATATTAGCGGTTTCCACGGTCGATTTTATCGACCATCATTTCCAGGTCCTCTGCAACCTGTTTCGGAGTCATGGTTCCAAACATCAGTCTTTGTAGATTGATATTGAAGGCTCCGATAGGTTCGGCTCCTAATACTGAATCTAGGACATAGCCCATTGGTACCTTGGCGGCATAAGCAATCAGCTTTTTAATCATCGGATCTGCGTCTGCTGGTTCTGCAAGGTTGTATGCTGGTAAACGGCCGAATTTCTGCCGAATGGCTGATCCTTCAGGACCACTATAGAACCATATCCATTTCCAGGCAGCTTCCGATTGTGCTTTATTGAGCTTGGCATTCATCCCAAAGCCTTGTCCGGCAGTAGCCGAGGTAGAGAGACTCTTGCCCTTCTGGTTAGGAACATCAGGAAACGATTCAAGGCTCATGTAGGTTTTTTGCTCGTCGGTAAGTTCCCCGATCATGTTGTTCACCGTCCATCCTCCATCGATTAGGTATACCGCCCGTTCGTTTACAAAATCGTCCAAGCCCTGCCCATAGGCCAGCTGATTCGTTCCTGGGGAGAACATATGCTTGTCGGAGAGCTGTTTGATGATCTCCATTGCTGCGACGAATTCAGGATCGTCAAATCCTGCGCCGTTTCCCGCAATGGCCTTGTCAAACCACTCCATTCCGCCTGTTCTCTCCACTAGAACTCCTGCAAGACAAGACTGCATTGGCCATGCATCCTTGTTTGCCATAGAAATGGGGATCAAGCCGTTTTCACGGATGACGGGCCCCTGAGCAAGAAGCTCATCGAGAGTTTTAGGTAAGGTAAGACCGAGCTCTTTAAGAAGACGGTTGTTGGTATACATGATGGCTGTTATGCTAATATCTTCAGGCAACTCCCAAATCTCCCCATTTTCACCTTGACCCTGCATCGCCATGTCAGCGAATTCCTTTTCGTGCCCTTTGATCCAAGGTCTGAGATCCTGTACCAGGCCGGCATCCGTGACCTGGCTAGTCCTTTTTCCTGGATAGAGCAGAACAATGTCAGGCAACTGACCAGATACTGCCAAAGTCTGAAGTTTGTCATGGAAGGATTCACCGTATCCATATTCAAACTTTAGCTTGATGTTGGGATTTTTCTTCTCAAACTCTTCCACTAAAAATGCAAAATTTGGTGCTGTGGTCTTATCCGTCTGATCGAGAAAATGGTATACGGATAATTCAATGATTTCATCCCCCGTCGTAATGTGAGTCGGCTCTTTTGTTCCTGCAGAAAAGAGCAGTGAAGGGAACAACAAAAGCGACACGAACATTGTAAGTAGCAATCGTTTAGTTCTCATGAAAAGCCTCCTATTTTAGTAACGACATCCTGGAATCCAGGATTTAATCGTTTAAGATTTTAAATAAAAAAGGGAAAAGATTTTGCTATCAGCATAATTGTCCAAAGGTTCGAGATCCATGAGTGCCCTGTCCAGCACTAAAGCGGCAGCGCCATAGGATACAGCATGGTATCCGAGGGAAGAAAACTGGATCTGACAAACATTCCCATTTCCCTCAAGAGAATTCTCCTTAAGGCTTGTTTCAAGCATGCTAGGCATAAAAGACTGGAAGGGTTCGATATCTCCTCCGATGAAGACGTTTCCGATATCGAGGGTATTCACCAAAAATGCGATATTCCGAGAAACTTCACGTATGTAAGATTTTAAGTGCTGTTCATTTTCTGTAATCTGTACCCCTTCAGCAATTACTACCTGATGGGAATTAGATGCATCTTGGTTGAATATACTCTTGAACTCGCC
Source organism: Sphaerochaetaceae bacterium (assembly GCA_028702575.1). Taxonomy (GTDB): domain Bacteria; phylum Spirochaetota; class Spirochaetia; order Sphaerochaetales; family Sphaerochaetaceae; genus JAQVOO01. Next base: position 2,147 of record JAQVOO010000061.1, on the reverse strand, counting down.
AGCCTTGAAGTGGGTTCCCCTATATATTTTCCCATCAAAGCCGAGGCCTAGACCAACAGTTGGCTGAGGACCACTGTCGCTATCTGAATAGTGCTTCCAAAATTCAATGAGTACAAAGAGAAAATTCCTTAACTTCCGCTTACGTTGGAAAACCACTTCTCCCCAAGCCCCAGCATTTGCATCATTTTCCAATATCACTGGAAATGGAAAATGGGAAGAAACGTTTTTAGCAAAGTCATATGGACGATCAAAGCCTAAGGATACCGAACGCAAAATGATCTGGTTCTCACTGTCAAAAACTCCCGAAAACCCGATACCGACTCCAATAAGCTGCCTGTTCAACCAAGCTAAGCTGCTTACCGTTTTCTTAATCAGGGAGCGGACTTCCTCACTGAAGGTCTTTGCAATAAAGCCAAGGGGTACGGTTTCTGAAAAGAGAACTGAACCTTCTAAGTCTACAGCTAAAATGGTATAGGAATCTGATCGTAACTCAAACCCTAACGCATAGAAGTGATCCTTATTAAGTTCCAGACCTGTGGCTTTACGCCCCCCTTTCGGTCCGGATTCCTTCTCTTCAGTTTCAATGACAATTTTCTGATCAATCAAATCTTGTACGATATTTGACATCGAGGACTTGTTTAGCCCTAGTAGTTTGGCAAGTTCTGCCCTACTAAGGTTTTCGTCGATCCACAACTGACGTACTACTCGAGATGAGGTGATAATCCTAGTTCTACGGGGCATTGACATGGGCCGCTCCTAGTTAGTATGTTTTTGTACTAACCTAATCTAACCAAATTATAGCATCTTTTCCCCATATGTCAAGAGTAATATTTTCATGTGGATTTCAAAAAATTGGAAGGTTATTCTACATACTAAATGATCTTGAAGAAATTCTTCATAGATTTGCCAAGTATCCTACCGTATGAAACAGGTTACTGAGGATTATTGCGAACAGAGACTATAAAGATATTTTCATTAGAGATGGGTCACTACAAAAAAGTGCATCGATAATGAGGAATATTTATTTTACATGTACAGCTTTATAGCTTATTTTTGAGTATAAGCTTTGAGAGTTGAGAAAGCACAAACCAAAACCGTCGGAACGACCGACGGTTTTACACTGAGATTGCAAGACATCAATTATTTTTTATTCTTACTCTTGTGTCTATTTTTTCTGAGTTTTTTCTTTCTCTTATGCGTAGCAATCTTATGTCTTTTCTTTTTTCTTCCACAAGGCACAATAGTACTCCTTATTCGATATGATATTCAATTAAAAACATTCAATTAAAAATACAATTACCGTGTTATTATGCGTTGTATGGTTACTTACGTCAAGGGGGGGGTAAGCTTTAATATAATCTTGTCGTTATTCGTTCTAAATAGTACACTACCTCTACCATGCGTGTATTAATATTTGGCCTAGGCATTTTAGGCGGAGGATTCGCAGCTGCGAGTTATTTCCTTGATAGAGGGGACGAGTTGCGAATTACTGATTTACGCAATGAAAAAACTCTTGGGGAGCCTGTAGAAATCTTAAAGAAGCGGGGAGCAACTATTATTAGCCAAGTCCACCGTGAGGAAGATTTTTTATGGGCCGATCTTGTTATAAAAAATCCCGCGGTATCACCAGATAGCCCTTTTTTGGCTCTTGCGAAACAGGTAGCAACCGACATCTCTTATATCCTAACATCCCCCATTATTGCTTCTATACCAATCATCATTGTGACGGGCACCAAAGGTAAAACTACAACTGTTGCAGCAACTACCCACGCCTTAAACTCTTTAGGAGAAGAAGCTATCCAATTTGGGAATATGGGTATAAGTGGATTTTCCGTACTTGCAGATCTTGAAAAAAGGATACAATCGAACCAGAAACTTCCTACATACTTGCTTTGTGAATTATCTTCATGGCAAATTCGTGACTTGTATACTATTGCTGGAAAAACGAAATTACGTTTTAAAATTATTCTTCTTACTTCATTATTTCCTGATCATCTAAACAAGTACAAAGATTACCAATCTTATAAAGAAGATAAATGGCTACTATTTAACTCTTCTACAAAAAGAATGATTGTTCCCCAAAAAGTGTATGACGAGATTATTACCACATTATCATTAAAACCGCGCAACATTCGTACAATTGAAAG
>JAQVOO010000060.1 GCA_028702575.1 Sphaerochaetaceae bacterium | reverse complement strand
TATGGTCGATTACCAGGCCATCGTGGATGGGTCGTACCCCTTCTGAATAGGCATCCTCTTTGATCTTCTTAGGAGTTTTTGTAGTATCAACTTGGATGATATACTCTTCATCATTGCGCTTCTTAGGATTGGTCTCTTGAGTAAAATCTGATCCGATCTTACCCGCAACAAGGGCTAAGAGAACGATGCGGACATACATCCCATTAATCGATTGTCTTTCCCATCCGTTCAAAGGGGTATCGTCGAGAAAGGTGGGAATAGTAGGGTGCTCTCGGTGACGGGGCAGCGGATGATAAAACTTAGTATGAGGCGGTAATAAATCGATAAACTCACGGCGGAAGGTAACCTTCCCCCGCAACTCTTCTTCTCTTTTTAAGATTTGTTCACCCATGCGCTCTAACTGGGGACGGGTAAAATACCATATATTGGCAACATCTTTTTGTCGGAGGTACTCTGCTATTGAATCAAATGTGCGGATCGCAAAACCATTTTCCTCCATCCGAATCCGGTATGATTCAGGCATGGCCAACTCAGGTGGTGCGATTAAATCGATCTTAACGCTATTGAAAATACGCAAGCCGTCGGCTTTGGAGTGAACCGTCCGTCCGTGATAGAGATCTCCTACTACTGCAAGATGGATAGCATCTGCATTCCAATTATTATCTTCAAGGAAGGTAAAATCGTCGAGTAGCTCTTGGGTGGGGTGTTCATGTCGACCATCACCTGCGTTGATAAAAGCTGGTTTCCTGCTGAGCTTGTTGCGTAAGGCAAAAGCCGAAGCCTCTTCTTCGAGCCAGCGACAAACTCCCTCTAATTTACTGCGGATAATAAAGACACTATTGTGGTATCCTGCTAAGGTATTAAAGGTATCGGCATAGCTTTCCCCTTTATTGAAGGAGGAACTTTCAGTTGCCAGATCACTTACTTTTGCCCGATGAAATTTAGCTGCATTTCTAAATGATTCCCTCGTACGGGTACTAGCTTCTAAAAAGACTTCATACATACCAAAATCGGGATCGTTTATCCGGAAGCGATCAAGGATAGCTTGATCTTGCCTTTCCAAGGCATCTTTTAAAATCTTGGTTTGCTCAAACAGATAGCGCCGTTCTGCAAGTGTCAGATCTTCAATCACTGCCAGCGATCTTCCCATGAAGATGTTGCCCATATTTCGCTCCTCCTTTCTAGGTAAAAAAATACCGGCCTAAGCCGGTACATACGAATTAACTAAATCTAAAGGGAGGTACTCCATCCGTTTTTCAGTATTTCTATACATCCAAATTCCCCCCTCCCATACTCAATTTCTAATAGAGAACAATAGCAAAACATCCCTTCTGTGTCTACTCCTCTTGTCGCCCTTTTGCGCGCGGATCACTTTCAATAACCTGTAAGGGATCGAGGAAATTATTAGCGTTCGGAGCGGATGTTTTCTTATGAGATGCTTTTTTAGCATGCTCATCTCCAAAGGGATCTCTTTTCTCAATAAAAGGATGAATGGCCGTTAAAGTACCAAGATTACGCTCTTTTTCACGCTGCTTGAGATCTTTTAAAAAGTTTTTGCGGTACCCACCACGAACTTTGGTTGTATGCGTTGCTTTCTTAGTGCCATCTTTATTACCAGTGTTATAGCGCGAGCTATAATAACGCTTAGCATAGGAAGAACCTTGGTAAGTATAATAGCGACCACTCGAGTAGTGTCCACCCATTTTCGATTCAATAACTCCATTGAATATTACTCCAATAATATTTACACCGTGGAGGTCTAGGTTATCGATTAATTCACGCAATCCACCTTTAGTTGAAACACCGGCACGTATATTTATGGCCAGCCCATCAACATGTTTGGCAATTGACATAAGCTCTGAGGCGAATACTAACGGAGGTGTATCAATCAAAATAAAATCATAAATTGAGAGTAAGTAATCGAGCATTTCTACATATTCAGGCGAGTTAAAAATTGCCGAAGGGGCCGGAGGGGATAGCCCGGGAGGAAGAATGTGTAAGGAGGGAATGTCTGCTAAGGGTTGCACAATGACCTCTTCCACAGCAATGTTTGTCGTAACAGCATCAACTAACCCTTTTGGGGATTTCTTTAAGTTAAAGAAAGTTTCGATTTGTGGTAACCGTAAATCTCCATCCACCAAGAGCACCTTTGAACCGTTAATAGCCATCGATGTGGCCACATTCGCCGTCACACTAGTTTTCCCTTCTCCCATGCCAGGACTAGTAATACTAAAAATTCTTTGGCTACTTTGAGCCGTACTAAAAGTGAGATTATTAGCGATAAGTTTGTACCGTTCAGCTTCAAAGGAGAGTGAACTATTGTAGGCTACCAACGAAGGGATGGCCAGATTCTGATCGAAATTCATCAGTGGGACCCACCCCAACAAGGGGCGCTGAGGACCGGCTAACTTACGTAACACCCCCTCATCTTTAATAGTGACATCAAGCATTTCAACCATTAAAGCCAAAAGAATACCTAATGCGCCACCAAGCAGTACAGCAACAGCCAAAATTAACATTTTATTGGGGCTGACTGGAATGGGTTCATTTCCGCGCGAGTAATTAACAATAGCCGGATCGACGACGGTTACACTGCCAGCCACCGCAGCTTCTGCAATTTTAACCTCTTCTAATAACTCCATCAAACGCATTCGGAGGGTTTCATAGACTTGTACATCACGTTGCAAATCTAATAACTGACGCTCCAAAATGGGCAATTGGGCCAATTCTTCAGTATAGGTGGCTTCAATCATATGTAACACGGCAATCTGGGTACTTGTAATGGCCTGTTGATGTAAAGCTTTAGCTAATTCCTGTGCGGTAAGATTGAGAAACATCTCGCTCGAGAGGCCCCGTGGAGCAATCAAGAGGGTGATCCTGTCAAGCAAGGTTTTCTCAATTTGACTTAGAGCACTTTGTAAAGCAAAAAGCCGTCCTGAATCTTCAGAAATACTCTCTTGAATTGCTTCATACATGATTAATTCACGACTACGCTCCATGTAGGAGGTAAGTAAAGCTTCGATATCAACATCACGCTGTAACTCAGCGAATGTCGGCATCGCTATCCCATGTGCCTTTAATGTCGTACTCTGTACTTCAGCTGCTAATTCAGCTTCTTTTAATTGTAACGCCAAAGGTTCCCGTCGTAACTGGAAATAGGCAATCTTTTGGGAGAGTAATTTACTCTTATCGGAGAGTTGGATAAAACGGCTCTCCTCCCGAAACTGGCCTAATGCATCGGCAGCTTTTTGTAATTGTCGTTCGTTAACGGGAATTTGTGATTCAATGAACTCTTTTTGAACGGTTTTTGAATTACGGGCAATAGAACCAAGTAGATCATCATAACTATCGGCCAACGCATTGGCAAAGTCGCGGGCAAACAACGGATTTTGATCAGTTACTGTTATACGGACAATATTGGTATCTTTGACAGTACTTACATTAGTATTACCTTTCATCTTATCTGCCAAACCATTAATTCTGTACACCTGTCCATCTTCGTTCTTATATTGCGTTAAATCTAACCTCGACAAAGCACTCTCAATATTAGACCTGCTCAGAGTTAATTCAACCTCAGTTGAAATCTTAGTAGTGCTCTGTCCTATGAGCATGCTTTCGATACTAGTTCCTTTTTGGAGCGAGTCTACCAGAATTGTCACCTGAGACTCATAGAGAGGAGTCACATTCTGTAAATAAACGAGGGCGCCGGCAACGACAACAATAAAAACCCCAATGATCCACCCTAAGCGAACTTTGAGGATATGGAGTAACTCCTTGATGCTCATTCCCTCTTGCATCTCTTCGACTGAACTCTGCGATCCCATGTTTAATCTATCCACCAATTATTCCTCTCTGGTCTTTCAGGTATACTATTTCGAAGACAAAGCCACAACATTAACTATAATACTGGTTATTGTTGCTATGAGGCCAACAATGGTCACGGTAGTGGCCAAGTTTAACCCATTAACAGCCTGAAAAGTATTCAACTTAGCATTGACAATCGCTTCAGGTGGTACCACGGCATTTTCACCGAGCTTGTTGCCCTGCTTATCGATCACCGTGAAGGCCCCGTTGCGGTTTTTTGCTGGGTCGAATCCGCCGGCCAAATTTATATAGTAGGCAGCCTTTTTATCGGGGATGTAAGGAAACGTCCCTGGCCGCAGTACAGCTCCAGCCACATTGACAAACAACTGATTAAACGGCACTACAAAACGATCTCCTTCGGCGAGGACTAAAGTCGCGACTTCGGAAGGTCGTCCCATCAAAATCGATTGCACATCAATCGGAATCAGCTTCTCACCACGAAGTAGATAGGTTCCCCCTAAATCACTAACAGCCGAAAAACGTGTTGATATGGCCTGCAACATCTCGACGACCGTCTCCCCGGGAAAAAACTGGTAATAGAGACGTCCAGAAGAGTTCAAAGCACTGGTTTGGACTACTGTCTCTCCCATAGTCACCGCCCCTTCAATAGAGACCGCCCTAGTAAGAGGGACGATGGGGTTTACAAAAATTGTGTCTAGATGGTGCACCGTAAAAGAGGGCAACTCTTCAGCAGTGACCCGCAACACATCAACAGTTGATGAAGAATCTCCCTTATAACGTCGTACAAGCACTGCTCGAGAATCACCGCTAGGTAACACTCCATTGCCATACGTATCTAAAATCTTTTGCAATGACTCGCCTTCTAGCGGTTGGTAGACCCCCGGGCGGACGACTTCACCAGCTAATGTAATCAGGCGTTCTGCTTGAAAAATAGTTACCACATCGCCAGCTTTCACATAAGGGTTCTGTGACAGATCTCCCTCTCGTAACGCGGCATAGAGATCGTAGGTCTGGCTTAACCCATCTCTTGAGGTGATCTGAATCTGCCGAGTAGAGGCATAGTCTGTAGCCCCTTTAATAACTGAAGAGAGGCGACTGAGGCCCCAGGCCGGCATTTCACGTGTGGAAACTACTTCACCGCGCACTGTCACTGAGAAGGCTCCGGTTCCAATTAAGGTCACACGGGGTAACGAGTATGGAAGATAGGTCACTACCAGCTGTTCTATTTCACGGGCAAATTCAACAAAAGTCTTATCTTTGCCACTGACAGCGCCAAAAGTAGGAATTGAGACTCTATAAGAACCATCAACTTGCAGGGTAAGCGTGGTGGTAGTCTTCCCCTCGGTATAGAACAGGTTGAGTGTATCCCCAGGGGTAACAGGATAACTGTTGTTAGAAATTGCGGCTAAAATACGTTCTTGTTGTAAAGCCGCCTGCGTGGCGGGCTCCTGTGCCGAAAGCCCTAGTTGTCCCAGATAGTCTAACTCGATTGTTTCAGCACTGTTAACAGCGGCACTACTTGCATAGTAAGGGGATCTAATAATAGAGGCGGATTCTGCCCCGGGTAATAACCATAAGGAGAACAACAACACAAAACTTATCCATATAACTCGATTTTTTTCCCTCATAGTCCCTTCCAAAGATATAAATTTAAAACTAATACATATTTTAACATAAACCACACATATTATGTAACAAAAGAACTTTGTACTAGGTTGCATGCGTTCTACTAATTTAAATACATATTTTAATCGCTCTCTTTATATCTTTTTATAAATCAGAATCCAAATTGCATCTTACTGTTTGCTTGGAATTAATGCAATGTTAATCTATTAAATTCACTTATAAAACAAAATAATTATTATTACAACAATTTGTTATATCTTTAACTATAAACAATATACTTCCCATAATAATGTGAAACAATTCACATTGATTGCAAAATATTCCAACTTTTATTTGACAGCATACTACCCATAGCATGCACTTTCAGCGTAGGCAAAACGCCCCCTAAATGAGAACTTAAAGGAGATTATTATGAAAAAACTGTTAGTGTTGCTGGTGCTTCTACTTGCAATCACTTCTCTTGTTTTTGCACAAGGTGTAAAGGAAGCAGCGCCCAAGGCCGATGAGCCGTTTAAAGTTGGTATTATCTATATTAGCTCACCTGGTGACATGGGCTATTCGTACATGCACGATCAAGGAACCAAAGCAGCTGAAGCCTATTTTGGGAATAAGATTGAAGTAATTCGGATGGAAAACGTTCCCGAGAATGATAGTGCAGCCCGGGCTATGGAACAAATGGTAGACGCCGGTTGTAAAATTATTTTTGCGAACTCTTACAATTATCAGGATTACATGTTACAGGTTGCCAAAGAGAATCCAGAGGTCTACTTTGAACACTGTTCAGGCTACTTAGATAACCCTAATATGTCCAACTACTTTGGAAGAATGTATCAGATGCGTTATCTCTCGGGGATGATCGCTGCTAAAATGAGCCCCACTGGTAAACTGGGCTATATCGGTGCTTTTAATACACCAGAAGTTGTCCGCGGTTTAAATGGTTTTGCACTGGGTGCTCGAGCCGTTAACCCCAAAGCTACTATTACTGTAGTCTGGACAAATACGTGGTACGATCCTTCACTCGAACGCCAAGGAGCCGTCGCATTGTTAAATCAAGGTATTGATGTAATTGCACAACATCAAGACACCACCGAACCAGCCAAAGCAGCTGTTGAACGCGGTAAATACGCAATTGGATATAATGCCGATTTCCGCGACATCATCAAAGATGATCACGTTTTGGTTTCAACTATGTGGAACTGGGGCAACTACATGATTCCATCTATTGAAAGTGCCATGAATGGAACCTGGAAGTCCCAATCGTACTGGGGTGGCCTAGAAGATGATATGATTCACTTGTCGCCCATTAGCCCGCTCGTTCCAAAAGATTTCCAAGCTAAGGTCATGGCCAAACAAGATGAAATTGCACAAGGTAAATGGGATGTTTTTTGGGGTGAATTAAAAGATAACACTGGTGTTATTCGCCAGAAAGCAGGCGAAAAAATGGCTGATGCTAAGATGCTAACAATGGATTGGTTCGTTGAAGGTGTTATTGGAACTGTCAAATAATTGCCGTAAAAACGCTCACTGAGGGCAGACTCCGGTCTGCCTTTTTTTGAAAATCTTCTAGAGCATCATTCATGATGCTCACCTGGATGGGTAAACAATGAACCAACAGACACTTTTGACCCCGGTCGTACGTATGGAGCACATCAGTAAACATTTTCCTGGAGTGCTCGCTAACGACCAAGTCTCGCTGGAGCTCTACCCCGGACAGGTGCTCGCCCTACTCGGTGAAAACGGAGCTGGCAAGAGCACATTGATGAACATGCTGGTCGGACTCTATCGTCCCGACAGTGGTTCTATCTATATACGCGGAGAGCTAGCAGACATTCAAAGTCCTCAAGACTCAATGGCACTAGGGATAGGCATGATCCACCAAGAATTCATGTTAGTCGGTAATATGACCGTTGCTGAAAATATTATCTTAGGTTTACGAGATCTCCCTTTTGTACCAAAATTGGATGAGATTAAAACTAAGATAACTGAACTTTCACAACGCTACAACCTACAAGTTGACCCCGATGCTGTTATCCACGATCTCAGTGTGGGAGAACAACAACGGGTCGAAATTCTTAAGTTAGTCTACCGAGGAGCTGAAATTCTCATCTTGGATGAACCAACAGCGGTATTAACACCCGGTGAATCTAGGGACTTGAATAAAATTATCAAGAAAATGCTCAACGAAGGTAAATCAGCGATTTTTATCACTCATAAGATGGATGAAGTAATCGAATTTAGCCATAAAGTCCAAGTTCTCCGTCGTGGCAAAACAGTAAATATCTGTGACACTAAAGAGGTCACTCCGCGTGACCTCGCCAATATGATGGTTGGCCGAGATATCCTTTTCTCACTTGATCGTTGTCCATTCAACCCTGGTGGAGTCAAACTTAAGGTTGAACATGTAACGGTAAACAATCCGCTAGGTTCCCGCCCTTTCCTTGATGATGTCTCATTAGAAATCCATCAAGGTGAAATACTAGGAATTGCCGGAGTCGCTGGAAATGGGCAAAGCCAATTAACAGAAGTCATCACAGGCTTATTGCCATGCTCAGCGGGGAAAATCTATATCGACAACAAAGAGATGTCGCACGCTACTCCGCTCCAAATAATTCGGGCAGGAGTCTCCCATATCCCTTCTGATCGGGGAGCAATGGGTACGGTTGGTGATATGAGTGTTGGTGAAAACCTCTCGATGAAAAAATACCGCACAAAAGAGATCTCGCAAGGAGGTATTATCAAACGCTCTTTCATGCGTGCTTTTGCCGATAAGCTGATCAAAACTTTTGTCATAAAAACTCCAGATCAGAATACTTGTGTAAAATTCCTCTCTGGTGGAAATATCCAAAAAACAGTCCTAGCCCGCGAAATTGACTCTTGTGGCGGTCTCCTTATTGCCGTGTATCCATCACGAGGATTAGATGTTGGCGCCACTGAAGCAGTTCGCCAGAACCTCATTAGTCAACGTGATAAGGGTAATGCAATTCTCCTTGTATCTGAAGAACTTGAAGAATTGCAGATGGTTGCCGATAAAATTGCCGTAATGTTTGAAGGACGTATTATGGGGATCAAAGATGTCAAAGAGACCAACACCGAAGAACTTGGCCTGCTGATGGCTGGAACTACCACGGTCAGGAGGGATGCATGAGATTAGCAGTTGTTAAAAGGGATACTAAAAGCAAAAGTATGGCTGTTCTTATCCCTTTAATCTCTTTTATTGTCTCTCTCATACTTGGTGCTATTGTGTTGCTAGCCTCGAAATCAAGCCCTTTGCAAGCCTATTCAGCCATGCTCAAAGGGGCCTTTGGGAATGCTCGCCGTTTCCAATATACCATTGTAGAAGCGATCCCTTTGTTGATGTGTGGCCTTGGAGTTGGCATCGCCTTTCGCTTAAAATTTTGGAATATTGGAGCTGAAGGTCAATATGTATGGGGCGCTATTGGCATTACCTGGGTTATGCAGTTTTGGAAATTTCTGCCCACTTTCATGCTACTCCCGATTGGTTTAGTTGTGGGAATGCTCCTTGGCGCCGCCTGGGCTGGGATCCCCGGTTTTTTAAAAGCGCAATGGTCGGTCGATGAGACGCTGACCACTTTGATGCTCAACTACGTAGCGATTGGATTCGCTGAATATCTCTATATCAATGCTTGGAAAGCTCCCTATGGGAATATGGGAACTCCGGAATTTCCAGAAGAAGCTTGGCTGACCCAAGTCTGGGGTAAAGTCCACTCTGGGCTCTTTATTGCTTTAGCTTTAGTTGTTATCCTCTGGTTCCTTCTCTACAAAACGCGTTGGGGATTTGAATTGAACATGATTGGAAAAAACCCGCGCGCAGCACGGTATCAGGGGGTCTCGATTAAAACCAACATTGTCTTAGCGATGCTCATCTCGGGAGCTATTTGCGGTTTGGCTGGTTCAATGAACACAGCTGCTATTGCTCACCGCTTAACCAAAGGAGTCGATTCTGGTTATGGTTTTACGGGAATAATTATTGCTTGGATGGCGGGGCTACATCCTTTCGCCTCAATCCTTGTTGCAATTGTTATAGCAGCGTTGAAAACTGGAGCTGAATCACTCCAAATTGCCATGAAACTACCTGAATCGATGGGAGAAGTCCTACAAGGGCTAGTCCTACTTCCCCTTCTAGCAGGAACTATTTTTATAGAACATCGCCTAAAAATTATTAAGCAGGAGGCCCAATGATGGATTTTATTACTAAATTACTGGCAGTAACCATCGCGATGGGAACTTCACTCACCTATGCTACGCTTGGAGAAATATATACTGAAAAAACTGGTGTTTTGAATCTTGGCATGGAGGGGACGATGCTCATGGGAGCATTAACGGCCTTTGCCACAGCACTAGCTACCGGCAACCTCTATGTTGGTTTGTTGGTCGCTATGCTCACCGGTGGATTATTGTCATTAATTCATGCTTTCTTATGTGTCACCATGCGGGCCAATCAAGTGGTCAGTGGCTTAGCAATTACCATGTTTGGCACTGGTTTAGCCAACTTTCTTGGTCAGCGCCTAGGTCCTGCTTCGAATCACTACAACCTGGTGGGAATGAACCTTTCCAGTCGATTTGAAAACATCGCCATCCCTGTCTTAAAGGAGATTCCAATTCTAGGAGCCTTCTTTGACGTCAGTCTACTTACCTATGCCCTCTATCTTCTCATCCCTTTTAGTTGGTTCTTTATGTATAAAACTAAATTTGGCTTAGCCATCAGAGCTGTTGGTGAGTCACCACGCACAGCAAGTGCAATGGGCATATCGGTCCCCCGATTGCGTTATCTTTATACCACAATTGGTGGCATGTTTGCCGGATTGGGGGGAGCTTGTTTATCGCTCTCTTTCACTCCTAGCTGGAATGATGGAATGACAGGTGGTAAAGGGTGGATCGTAATTGCGCTGGTCATTTTTGCCACCTGGAACCCCGGCAAAGCCGTTATTGGGACGCTCGTATTTGGTGGTATCACCTCACTCCAGTTCAGCCTCCAAGCCGCTGGGGTAAAGATGGTGATTCCAACCCAATTTCTAGCCTTTTCGCCCTACCTCATTACCTTTTTGACCCTCTCGATTATGACCATCCTCAACCAAAATCGCAAAGGTGCCTATGCTGCACCAGCAGCACTCGGAACTTCTTTTGCCATTGATGACAAATGAGATCTATTGACCGGCTAAGGCTAAACTTAAGCCCTGAATTGCATCGTTGAGAGCTAGGCGCAATGCTCGTTGCCTAGCATCAAGTGGTGTCAGCGCTGTTTCACGCTGGTTTTTTTGATAGGTTGCTAGTACCGTGCCTCCCTCTTTAACTTGCACTGAAAGGGCGTAGCGCACATGAACGTAACGGCCGCCGGTCTGTTCAATCTCGGCCACAGAATATTCTATCGTGACTAGGGGATATTTAGCGGTGTTAGTCGTAACTACATTGAACCCAAAATCGGTGAATAGGGCACTAAAAGCACTAAGCACTTGACTCGTAGTCACCGCTCTTTCTGCCTCAGGCACCACAACCTTACTCTCCAGGGCAATGGTGATAGTACTGGCTAATGTATCGAGTTCATGTTCAATATTCTGCAATAAAGAACTTCTCGATTTTCCAGTTAAGATGCCAACCTGCTCCGAGAGTTCTTGGTGGGCCATGGCTGGCTGAAGGGCCCCTAGAAGCCTGAAGAAACGCGTTAACGGGGTTGGCCCTTGTGCTGAATGGAAACGGATCCTATTAATTTCTTTTTCCAAGGTCGCCATATCGTTATTATATACTTCTGCTGTCTTCTTCCGATTAACTGCTACACGCACCCACACGGTACCATCTTTGGCAATCCAAGTGTTGACCACTTCTCCTCCCACAAGGCGTTCAGTCTTACTAGAGAGGCGACTTTGATCAATCATTGATTCACTGTCACTATACATAGTCTCTTGCAGATCTAAGGTACTTGCACTACTGACTCCATAAAA
>JAQVOO010000059.1 GCA_028702575.1 Sphaerochaetaceae bacterium | reverse complement strand
TCTCGTGAAATACTGTTAAGTATGGCATTTAATTCAGCATGGCAAACATAGGGGTACTTTGTTTCCAGATAGGCCCCCTCACGAGCCCATGGTAAGGCGTCATCATTACACCCAAAAGGAAATCCATTGTACCCTACACCTACAATCTTTTTGTCTGGGTTTACAATACAAGCTCCCACCTGCGTGTGGGGATCTTTGCTTCTTTGAGCCGACAATAAAGCTACGCCCATAAAATATTCATCCCAAGTAATGTAATCAGTTCGTTTCATCTAGCTTTCAGCTCCTCTTGTCTTTTTTAAAAAGGCTAGTATTTCATCCATCAATTCTTCTTGGACTGATTTATACATCAGCAATACATGTTTACGGTGAGTTGCCTGCATCGCGGTAGGACGGGCAACAAAAAATTTAGCGTTGACTGCTGATTGAATTACGCTTAAATTCTTGAAAGAAATAGTTTTATCTCCCTCATCATGTATTGCAAGTAAAGGAACTGTAATATGATCTAGGTTCTTCCGAATTTGTTTCAAAGCATGCATAAAGCTTACTCCGCCACGGACGAAACTCCCACTATAGCCGATCCATAATTCATTTCCATCATTGACTTCTTTATCTCCAGTGTGAATTTTTGGGTTAATAGCTGGTACAAAGAGAGCGATAATACGCATAATATAGTAGCCCCAATTTTGAACTGCACCCAACCGAAGGTCGTTGAGAAAGACAGGAGCGGCTACGGTAACTAAGGCATTAGGAGCTTCTGGGGTCCCTGAAAATTCTTCACCGAGACGGAGAGTCATTGATCCACCCATTGAAGTACCTAATACATACAGATATTCATATTCAATTCGCTTATCTTCATAGAAGTTCTTAAGAAAGGCATACCACTGACTAAAGGTGGTGTTATAAAGATCTGCTGGTTTTGTCCCAAATCCCGGTAGAAGTGGGGCATATACATCATATCCTGCCTGGTAGGCCCTTTGGGCTGCATATGTATAACAATACGGAGTGCTGGGATAACCATGTACCATAATAATAGCTTTTTTAGCTGGTGGATCATGTTCTAAGATTATAGGTAAGCAACGCTTATCAAAAACTTGATCCACGTGGACACTCAACAATTTAGTATGTTTGTCCCGGTATCCTATAAGTAGTGCACTCCACCCTAAGATAGCAATTAATATAATGATAATGATGATGTATACCATGGATTTAGCATAAACGATATTCTTCGACCTAACAAGGCAATAAACTAATAAAACGGCTCCCTACATGCGGGAGCCGTGAAGTGTAAATGATTTTGGTATTTACATGAAAACAGCTAAAGCCGGGCGTAATCCATCAACCAGTTGTTCCATATAGGGGACAACGGCAAGTAAGACACCGGCAGCTACAGCCGAGCCTAGTACACCAGCAACGTTAGGACCCATGGCATGCATCAACAGGAAGTTCTGAGGATTATACTCTTGGCCAACTTTACTTGAAACGCGGGCAGCCATCGGAACTGCTGAAACTCCAGCGGAACCGATAAGGGGATTAACAGGGTGCTTTCTATCGATCTTGTTCATCAGTTTAGCTATTAACACACCCGTTGCAGTACCTAAGGAGAAAGCGACCAACCCTAAGGCCAGTATGCCTAAGGTATTGAGATTAAGGAATTTGTCCGCTTCCATCTTTGAGCCCACTGCGAGACCAAGAAAAATAGTTACAATGTTCATCAATGCATTTTGCATCGTGTCACTGAGGCGGTTTACAACACCACACTCTTTCGCTAGATTACCGAACATGAGGGAACCTACAAGCGGAGTAGCTGAAGGCAATAGAATCGCACAGATGGTTAGTACCGAAATCGGGAAAAGAATCTTCTCGATTTTCGAAACTGGTCTGAGTTGTTCCATCTTAATTAAGCGCTCTTTCTTGGTAGTCAGAGCCCGCATAATAGGAGGCTGAATAATAGGCACTAACGCCATATAAGAGTAAGCTGCTACCGCAATCGAACCTAACAAATCAGGTGCTAGACGGCTGGTAACATAAATAGCTGTTGGTCCGTCTGCCCCCCCTATGATTCCAATTGAAGCTGCCGCATGCAGATCGAAATTAATACCGGGAATGAAGCTGAGTAAAAGAGCTCCTAGCAAAGCAAAAAAGATACCTACTTGAGCAGCAGCTCCTAATAATAGTGTTTTAGGGTTAGCGATAAGCGGTCCAAAATCGGTCATGGCCCCAACACCCATAAAAATGAGAATTGGGAATAACCCAGTTTCAATACCTGTATCGTAGAGAAGTTTAATGAACCCTACACCACCTGAGGTGGCATTGGGATCTATACCGGCGATGTAGGCAAATGGAATATTTGCCAAAATACAACCAAATCCAATTGGTATGAGCAATAATGGCTCAAACCCTTTGCTAATTGCCAAATACAAAAGGACGAATCCAACAAGGATCATTACTACGTTGGTCCAACCTCCTGCTGAGAGGAAACCGAGTAGTCCAGTTGTTTGCCATAATTGAGAAAATGCTTGTCCAATCACATCAAACTCCCTTACTCGATTACCGCGAGTAAATCATCAGCCATCAATTGATCACCTTGTTTTACCAGAACTTGCTTAATGGTTCCTGCCACTGGAGCATATATTTCATTCTCCATTTTCATTGCTTCCATTACTAAAATTAACCCGTTCTGTGCAATTTGATCACCGTCTTTCACATCAATGCGTAGGACAAGACCCGGCATCGGAGCCCGTACTTCTGTCTCACTATTCGAGGCTGTAGCCGTTGCTGTTGCCGCTACAGGTTGAGTGGTCCCAGGATTCGAAGTAGCACTTTCTACGGCACTACCAATAACTAACAACACGTCATCGGCATTGAGTTGATCACCTTGTTTCACTTTAATTTCAGTGACAACACCAGAAACCGGTGCAAAAATTTCATTTTCCATCTTCATGGCTTCCATCACCATGAGAACTTCATTTTCTTTGACTGTATCCCCTACTGCAACATTCGAACGGAGAATTAGACCTGGCATGGGAGCTTTTACGGGTACTGCGGTTGTAGTAGCAACAGGTGGTGCTGTTGGGGCAACATCCTTTGCGATTCCTTCCTTCACATCCACTGTATAAGCAACACCATTCACCATGGCTTGCCCATCTTTGAGTTGGACTGCATAGGTATTGTTATTCACTTGTACTGTATAATCATTGCCACCCTTTTTGGTAGTAGATGGTTTAGTTTTCTTCTCGGCACTCTTAAGGCGTACACCATTTACTTTGGCATTACCAGTAAGGTACAAAATACCCTTCTCTTTACACGAAGCGGCGATAAAGATGTTTTCTTCAGTCGTGGGTAAGTTTTCTGCCTTAAGCATGGCGATAGCGGCATCACGACCCTTTTTCGGATCCTTGTCGTTCAAATCGACCGCTTTTGCTTGAGTTGGTTCTAATTGTAATTGTTCTTCTGAAATTTTGATAATTTCCGGATCTGGCTCAACTGGGGTTTTACCAAAATAGCCTAGAACCATTTTCCCATACCCTTCGGCAATTTTTTTCCAAGGACCGAACATCACATTATTAAAAGCTTGTTGAAAGTAGAACTGTGATACAGGTGTTACACTGGTAGCATAACCACCTTTAGCAACAACATCTCCCATGGCCTTAGTAATTTCACCAAAGCGGTTCATGAGACCGTTATCACGCAACATTTGGGTGTTGGCTGTGAGAGCCCCACCGGGGAGGGGGAAGAATGGAATTAGAGGATTAACCATAGTTGCCTCGGGGGGCAAGAAGTAATCACTCATACATTCTTCAAAAATTCTTTCAGCTTCCATGACTTTGTTAATATCAACATCAAGGGTGAAGTCAGTACCACGAAGGGCATGCCACATCGTAATAACATCGGGCTGACACGTTCCTCCAGAAACGGGAACCATAGAGAGGTCGACTTGATCAGCACCAGCTTCAAGGGCACTTATATACTGATAAATACAAACTCCAGCGGTGTCGTGGGAGTGGAATACAATATTCATATCCTTCCCCAATAATTTTCGGGCACGCTTAATGGTTTCGTATACAATTTTAGGGGTACTGGTCCCAGAAGCATCCTTAAAACAGACCGAGTCATATGGAATGCCTGCATCGAGGATATCGCGGAGTGACTTTTCATAAAACTCTGGGTTATGAGCACCGTTTGCCCCTGGGGGGAGGGCCATCATCGTTACACATACTTCATGTCTCAGTCCAGCTTCATGAATATAGCGACCACTGTCAATTAAGTTGTTTACGTCATTGAGTGCATCAAAGTTTCGGATTGTTGAAATACCGTGTTTTTTGAATAACTGGGCATGCAATTTGATGATGTCGCGAGGTTGGGAATCGAGACCTACTACGTTAATTCCTCGCGAGAGGGTTTGGAGGTCGGCATCCGGGCCGGCCACGCGACGGAACTCGTCCATCATATCAAATGCATCTTCATTTGTATAAAAATAGAGCGACTGAAAACGAGCGCCACCGCCCGCCTCAAAGTGTGTAATACCTGCATTTTTAGCTGCTTCAACAGCTGGCATAAAGTCTTTGGTGAATACTCGAGCTCCAAAGACTGATTGAAATCCGTCTCTGAAAGCTGTACACATAAAATTTACCTTTTTCATAGGGGCTCCTTAGGTGTGTTCTTAACGTTTTGATTGTTCGACTGCTGCGGCCACGGCCACGGCAATTTCTGCCCCCGCGGAATCTACAGCGGGAAATCCAGAGGCGGAAACGGGACGTTTCGCGACGACTGGAACTTTTTCTGGGAAATATTTCTTCACGAAAAAGGAGAGAAACTTAGTCGAAAATACGAGCAATGTCAGGAATAGAAAAACGACTCCCATCCCTAATAGCAAGAGTATTAGACCGTTATTCACCTGTTCGAGAAGTAACTCTTTCGGCAACTGGTTTAGCATGTACTGTGCTCCTTAAGCTATGTATTACACCAATCTTTTTGGTGTAAACGAATTCAATCTACTATAGCTGGAAAGGAGGTCTCTTTCAAGGTGTTTGCTCTATTAATTGGTTACTCCTCTTGCAATTTCATTGGGCACTGATTACATTCTTTAAAAGATCAGGAGATAATACATGACTCCCAAAAACTTAGAGAACCAAGTTGCTTTGCCCAAAGCAATACGGCAACATATGGATGCTATCCAGAGAAAAATTTTAGTAATGAGCGGCAAGAAAGGTGTAGGAAAGACCACTGTTATCATTGAGCTGGCTCAAGCCTTGGCTAGTATGGGTAGTGACACTGGAATTCTGGATGCCGATTTAAGCGATCCGAGTGTCGCTAAAATATTGCAAGAGGAGACCCCCTTTCCTTGTATGGAGCAGACAAATAATCCTCGAAAAATCTCTTTTCACCTACGCATTGCTGATTTTAACGCGCCACTAGAAGATCACGCGAGAAGTGTGGTTATTACCGATTTATTAGCCTATACTGATTGGGGAGCCCTTGATTATCTTTTTATTGATACCCCGCCAGGAGTCAAAGAAGAGCACCTTGCCATCTGTCAAAATATTCCTGAATTAACTGGAGCAATAATTGTAGCCACAGGGCAAGCTTCCTCTATTTTAGATACAATTCGAAGTGTTGTTTTCTGTCGTAAAATGGGAATTGCTATCCTTGGGCTTATTGAAAATATGGGGGCCCAAAAGGGTGCATATATAGCTCGTAAGACAGAGATTCCCTTTTTAGGATCTTTACCGTTAAAAGAAGGAGGTCATGAGGGGATCAAGATAGATCAAACTGTATCTACGATAGCGCAGAAATTAGAAGAGAGTATGACTTGTTCTTCTGTATCAGAGAGGTGAATTATGAAAGATACTTTACATTTAACTTGGAAGACTGTAGCTCGTGAGAAAGTATTTGTTGGCCCGATCTTCGATATTCGCAAAGTGAAACGCGAATCAACCGATGGGCGAAAAGGAGAGTTTATTGAAATCAATGCCCCTAAATGGGCTACAATAATTCCCTGGTTCCGTAATAAAGATGGGCAACCTTGCTTTATTATGGTCCGACAGTACCGCCATGGGAGTGACTCTGTGACGATTGAATTTCCTGCAGGAACAGTCGACGAAGGTGAAGAACCTCAGGAGGCTGCGTTGCGAGAATTACGTGAAGAGACTGGTTACCTCCCTGTAGGAGCGGTTACAGAACTCGGTACAGTCTCTCCTAATTCTGCTTTTATGAACAATAGAGTCTGGTTTTTCCTAGTTGAGGGAGTTCGTTATGAGGGGGAGCAGGTACTAGATCCCAACGAACAACTCGATATTTTAACTGTTCCCGTGCAAGAGGTGCTCGACTCGATGGGTACTGGAGTTTATGATAATGGAATAATGATGATTGCGCAGGCTTTTTTCTTACGGTTTGCCCAAAACAGACCCGATTTATTAAGCTAGGAGGATTATATGAAGAAAATAGGAGTAGCTTTGCTACTGGTATTGTTTATAATTTTTGCATTTAGTTGCCAAAGTGTGTCGTTGGTGGAAAAGAGTCGAACTATCTCTGTTCAAGGAACAGGAAGAGTATCGGTTTCACCAGATGTAGCCTCTTTTTCAATTACTGTATCAGAGTTAGGCGAGACAACTCGTGAAGCACAGCTTAAAACAAATGAGAAAATTGGTGCATTGTTAGCCATGATTCGTGCCCAGGGTGTTCTTGATGAAGATTTGAGTACCACAGCATTAGAGTTTTATCCAGAATATCGCTGGAAAGATAACGAGCAAATATTTTTAGGACAAAGAGTACGCCAAACATTACATGTTAGCGTCAAAGGAATTGATAATAAATCGACCTTGCTTTCTACTTTAATTGATGAAATTGGTACAGTTACCAATATTTCGATAAGTACAATTAAATTTAGTAAAGAGGATACTTCCTCAGAATATGCAGAGAGCAGAAAGCTTGCTATGGAAAAAGCACTCGAGAAGGCTAGTGAATACGCTTATGCAGCGCATATGAAAGTTGGAAAACCTTTAACTGTTTCTGATTACTCTAGTGCCGATATCCGCTCGTCAAGTCAGCCTACTTTAATGAAAGCTTCCGGAGCCTATATGATGGAGAGTGGGGCAAATGCCGAAGTACCTACCGGTACTTTAGATATAGTCAGCATAGTCTCTGTCGTCTTTGAATTACAGTAAAAATATTACGAGGTCAAATTCAAAAAACACATGAGAGGTCATGTGTGTCAGAGTCTAAGAGTTTGGCCTCATTTTCTTCTGATATCCGCATGGTGACGTGGGGAATATTGGCTTCAACGGTATGTTCATCTGTCTCTTTGAAACCAACTGAAGCATAAAAGGTAGTGGCATGCTCTTGGGCATGGATGTAGATAGGATCGGTTTTACCACTCATGCGGGCAGCTCGGATACCTTCCCTAATAAGCAATTTACCAAAACGGTGGCCACGATATTCTTTTAGAATAGCTATTCGTTCTAGTTTAACACCCTCTGGGGTTTCGCGAAAACGCAAAGTACCCATGGGGGTATCTTGTAGCCAAAGGAGCACATGCCCACTCTCGTTATCTTTTCCGTCCTGCTCTACACTCATGGGCACCTTTTGTTCTTCAATAAAGACCTTCTCTCTAATTGCTAAACAATCGAGAAGTGATTGGAGCTCATGAGGTTGCCTTTGGGCCCCAAACGGTATAACCGTTATATGGCATTCGGTGACTTTCATACCCATACTATAGCGAGGGTCGGGTAATCCATCAATAGTCAATTACTCACGAATTGCTTTTAGATGATAAATTCTCGAGCCAAAATCGCCTAGCACACGTGTTTCTTTATCATATCCGGTTCCACCAAATTGTTGGTTCAATTTAATCCCATGATAAGCTAAGACATCGCCTGCAACGATATAATATTCTAATTCATTTTCTATTAATACCTTTTCGTTGACTAGCCGTTGTAAAGTTCCATCATTTTTTAACCTTATCGGTGAAATCATATTAACCAAAGAGCCGAAAGTCTTAATATCGATATGCTCCTTACGAGGAGCTACAGCATAGGTCAATTCTGGATCAGCTATAGGAATTCGTAATAGATCGGCACCAGGGTTTGCCATGGCGTGAATTTGGAAGAATAGAACGAGCATTTCACTTCTGTCGGGCGATGCAACGACCCATGTTGCTTGGTTGCCCCCTGAAGAGATCGGGTCGATCCTAAAGAATTCACCAAATTGTAGCAAAGAGCGATGGATTTTGTAGAATTCGATTTGTTGTCGAATTGAATCTTTATCTTTGTTCGAAAGCGCGTTGAGATCCATCTCGTATCCAAGAACACCGAAAGCAGCTACATTAAAACGCGATTCAAGTGTTGTTACCCGTAATGTTTGGTGATTGGGAGAGTCTGAGACATGGGCCCCCATTGCCGAAAGAGGATACCCACAAGAGGTTCCCTCCTGAATATACATACGACTTAAAG
The DNA here is from genome assembly GCA_028702575.1 of Sphaerochaetaceae bacterium. Lineage (GTDB taxonomy): Bacteria > Spirochaetota > Spirochaetia > Sphaerochaetales > Sphaerochaetaceae > JAQVOO01. The sequence goes on along the minus strand of JAQVOO010000059.1, from coordinate 3,015 downwards.
GATCGGTGTTGTCACTAGTCCATGTTTGAGGCATATAACAGAGCATGCCAAGGTCAAAACGATTGCCCCCTGCTGCACAGGATTCAAAGAGTATATTGGGGAAGGCTTCAACAAATTTTTGAATTAAAGCATATAATCCAAGCATATAGCGATGATTGAATTCATCTTGGCGAAATTGGGCTGATGTACTATGCATATCACTGAAGGTCCGGTTCATGTCCCATTTAACATAATCAACCTCTGCAATTTTCCAGATTGTTGAAAGGGCAGAGAAAAGGTAATCACGTACCTCCTTTTTTGTCAGATCGAGAAGATATTGATTGCGCCCTGGTGAAGGGTTTTTATCGGGGAGTGCTACGAGCCAATCTGGATGGGATCGATACAGTTGGCTCTTGCGGCTTATCATTTCAGGCTCACACCAGAGTCCAAACATCAAACCCATACCATGAATTTTTTTTGCGAGACTGGCTATACCGTCTTGGAGTTTTTTAGTATTAACTGTCCAATCGCCTAAGCTCGTAGTATCATCATCACGGCTTCCAAACCACCCATCATCAAGCACAAATAATTCGATGCCAAGTTCTGAGGCTGTTTTAGCGAGTTTGAGGAGGTCGGTATCAGTAAAATCAAAGTAAGTAGCTTCCCAATTGTTTATCAAAATAGGGCGTTGATGGTACTTCCATGCCCCTTTTACGATGTGGTTATTAATAAACCGATGAAAATTACGGCTTGCTCCATTGAGGCCTTCGTGGGAGAAGGTGAGGATAGCCTCTGGGGTCTGAAATTTTTCACCGGCATGTAATTGCCATCTGAATGTGGCTGGATTGAGTCCAGTGAGCAGTCGTACTTTTCCATAGGGAGAAACCTCAATCATTTGGGCATGATCGCCACTGTAGATTAAGTTACAACCATAACAATCTCCCTGTGATTCATTGTGTGGATCGGTAGCTAAGAATATGCAGGGATTATGGCGGGAGGAGCTAACACCAGTTTTAGAATCATTTAGATGAGCACCAGCGCGCAGTGGTTGGGTTGTGCGGGTCCTTTCACGAGCCCATGCTCCATCAAAGGTAATCAGTTGGTAGTTACTAGAGGGCAAATCTAATTGTAAGCTTGCTAGCCGTTGCAAATCTATCGCGGCTGAAGTTTCATTAATAAGGCTAGCTTTTCTCACCAAAACATCGGCATGCTCAAAAGTAGTATAGGAGAGTTCTAAACGTAATGACGATGATTTTTCAAAGAGCACCACAATGAGCGTTACACATTGGGATGTATCGCCATACGATTCGGGTAGACCGGAGAAAGATCGTGGTTTCCCTTTAACAATGCGATGTTCTTTATATAAGAAATCACCAACACGGTCGCCGTTTTGCATGCTATATAAAATGGGGCTTTCACGATAGTCCCCCTTTCCGTAACTAGAATATTCAAGGCAGATATTATCTAGTGTTAAAGTGGGATGTTCTTCATCATAAGCTACTGCATTTCCGATAGGAATAGAATGTTTGTCATAAAGCGCTTCAATATGATTAGTAGTCCTAATGCGGCGACCATAATATAATTGTTCAAGGTGGTGGGTCTCATTAACCCTAAACATATAGGTTGTCCATGCTGTATGGAGGGTAAATACCAAATCTTTTTCAAATATCATTGTAATCTCCTACTATCTGAGAGTTGTAGATGCTTTTCTTCCGTGATAGTATCATATTGCTGTAGTATATCCTGCTCTGAGTAATTTGGCACCCATCTGATTGGGAAAATTGAAAGGAATAGAATTTTATTGGTAGGGGGAGATGTATGGATGTAAAAAGGTTGCAATTGTGGGAAGATCGGCAGGCTACTTTGCTTTCAAATGAGTCCGTGCGAACTGTGATTGAAGATCACGGTGGAATGGTGCTTGAGTTGAGCAATGTGAACGAGTATGGGGGGAGGGTAAACGCACATCCTTTATATTATTTCCATGGGAAAGGGGCTTCTGTAACCTCCGATAAAAATCATGAGTTTTATAAAGAAAGCGATCTGCTCTATCACCTAGGTGGCAATTTTTTCTGTTTCCCAAACTTTGGGCCTAACCATCGCGCCCAAAATGTAGACCATGAAGGTCATGGTTGGACTGCTAATGGGGTGTGGAATGTTATTAAATATGGGAAAGATGCCGAGACGGGAGCTAATTGGCTTCTTTCTAGTATGATTGGTCCTAATCCGGCTTATCCCTTTGAAGCTTGGAAGATTGATATGCTGTTACCTGGGCACCCAGTACTCTACAGTAGCGTGACGGTGAAGAACACCGGAACAGTTGCCCTTCCTGCTAACTCAGCTTGGCATAACACTGTCGGTGCTCCTTTCCTAGAGAGTGGCTGTATTATTAACCTAAGTGCAGAAAATTTTTGTACTGTTATTGAAGATTCTGAATTCAAACACGGCTCCCGGTTGGCCTTTGGAAAAGAATTTACCGATTTAACCAAAGCTCCATTACAAAAAGAGGGGACGTGTGATCTCTCTGTGGTGCCTGGTATGATCGGTTATACTGATTTTATAACAGGGAATGTGCCTTCTGATGCTCGTCTTGGTTGGAGTAGCGTCATCAATCCACGCCAGAAAATGGTTTATTTCTCCTTTTTCCCTGGCCCGGCAGCTCTAGAACCTAATGAAATTCCTCTAAGATTCAATAATCTTTGGATGCAATATGGTGGGCGTCCTTCGAGTCCTTGGGCATTATATGATGGTGGGACAGATCAGACCTTTTGTCTGGGAGTAGAGAACTCAATTAGTTATTTTGCTAATGGGTTAGGTAATTCTATTGCTGAGCCAGAACTTTTAGGAGCTCCTACCACAGTTCTTTTACCTCCAGGAGAAATGCGGGTTCAGCGCTATGGAACAGCTTTTACTGGGTTTGAAAACGGTAAAATTTCTGCCGGCATTCAATCTGTGGAACAGGTTGTCGAAGGAGTCGTTCTCAAACGGGGCAAGGCTTGGGCTTTCATTGAGTGTGATTCGACATTTCATTTTCTTAAA